>JAIRWW010000259.1 GCA_031268685.1 Azoarcus sp. | reverse complement strand
TGGATGAAATCGGCGATCTGCCGATCGCCATGCAGGTCAAGCTGCTGCGGGTCATCCAGGAGCGGCAGGTCGTGCGGCTCGGATCGCGCCGCCCCTTGGATATCGACGTGCGGCTGGTCACGGCCACCAATATCGACCTTGCCCGCGCGGTTGAGGCCGGAAATTTCCGGCGCGATCTTTATTACCGGCTCAATGTGGCCATCGTCGACTTGCCGTCGCTGCGGGAGCGTCCGGGCGACATCTGGCCGCTGGCGCGGCATTTCATGGAGACGTACCGGGTCAAGCTACGGCTCGATAAGGCCGATATCTCGCCAGAGGCTCGCCAGATGTTGATGGATTACGAGTGGCCGGGGAATATCCGCGAACTGGAAAACGTCATCCACTACGCGCTGATCGTCTCGAAAAACGGTTTTGTACAAAGCGGCGATCTGCGCTTGCATTCTCCGCCCGCGCCCATTCTCGCTGCCGTTGCCGCTGGCGTACATGGCGCAAACGGCGGCGAAAAGGGCAGTACCAGCCTCTTGCCCGCCGCCATCCGCAATTTGTTCGATACCGGACATCCAGCGATTTACGCGCATATGGAAGAAATTCTCGTCCGGCAGGCGTTTGCCCGCTGCAACGGCAATCAGGTAAAGACCGCCGCTTTGCTGGGCATTTCTCGCAATGTGGTGCGCGCTCTGCTCAAGCGGTTCGGGCTGCTGAACGGCGCGGGGCAGCAGGCGGCGGATTGATGCGGCAGAGACGAAGCGGACGGATGCGCCAGCCGCATCGCGGGACGCTTATGTGGCGGCTTTGTCCTCTCCCGTGGCGCGCCCGGCATGGAAGCGCTGGACGAACCCGGCGAAATCGCCCGTTTCGATCGCGGATCGGATTCCTGCCATTAACTGCTGGTAATAGTGAAGGTTGTGCACAGTGTTGAGGATGCTGCCGAGGATTTCGCCGCTGCGGTGCAGGTGGTGGAGATAGGCGCGGCTGAAGTTGCGGCAGGTGTAGCAGGCGCAGGCGGCGTCCAGTGGACGAGGGTCGGCCTTGTGCACGGCGTTTTTGATCTTGATGTCGCCATGGCTGGTGAAAAGCCAGCCGTTGCGCGCATTGCGGGTCGGCATGACGCAGTCGAACATGTCGATGCCCGCCGCTACCGAGGCGACGATGTCCTCGGGGCGGCCGACGCCCATCAGGTAACGTGGTTTGTCCAGGGGCAGCCGGGGGGCGGTGTGGGCGAGGATGCGCGCCATGTCTTCTTTCGGTTCGCCGACCGAAAGGCCGCCAATGGCGAAGCCGTCGAAGCCGATTTCCACGAGCGCGGCAAGCGATTCGTCGCGCAGGCTTTCGTACATGCCGCCCTGGACGATGCCGAACAGCGCGTTGACATTGCCGAGGCGGTCGAATTCGCTGCGCGAACGCCTCGCCCAACGCAGTGACAGGCGCATCGAATGCGCGGCTTCGTCGAAGCTTGCTGGCCAGGGGGTGCATTCGTCGAAAATCATCACGATGTCGGCGGCGAGCGCAGCCTGGATCTGCATGGAGACTTCCGGTGTCAGCAAAAGGCGCGCCCCATCGATCGGGCTGGCGAAACGCACGCCTTCTTCGGTGATCTTGCGCAAGGCGCCGAGGCTGAATACTTGGAATCCGCCGGAATCGGTGAGGATCGGTTTGTCCCAACCCATGAAGCGGTGCAGACCGCGATGCGCGGCGATGACTTCCAGCCCCGGCCTGAGCCACAGGTGAAAGGTGTTGCCGAGGCAGATCTGCGCGCCGCTTTCCGCCAGCCACGCTGGCGTCATTGCCTTGACCGTGCCGAGAGTTCCCACGGGCATGAAGGCGGGCGTATCGACCGCGCCATGCGCCAACGTCAAACGGCCCCGGCGCGCACCGGCTTCGGTGGAAAGAAGTTCAAATCGCATTTTGCGGCGCCTCGTCGTCGCGGGTAAGGAACATGGCATCTCCATAGCTGAAAAAGCGGTAATCGTTGGCGATGGCGTGGGCGTATGCCCGACGGATTGTTTCCGTTCCGGCAAAGGCCGATACCAGCATCAACAGGGTTGATCGTGGCAAATGAAAGTTTGTAAGCAAGGCATCGACCACACGGAAGCGGAAGCCGGGCAGGATGAAGATGTCGGTTTCGCCTTCGCCCGCGGCAAGTTCACCGCCCTGGGCCGCCGCTTCCAGGGCGCGCATGCTGGTGGTGCCGACCGCGATCACCCGTCCGCCCGAAGCGCGGGCGGCGGCGATGGCTTCGATAGTGGCCGGGGGAATCAGGTAGTGCTCGCGGTGCATCCGGTGTTCGGCGAGATCATGCACACGCACGGGCTGGAAGGTGCCCGCGCCGACATGCAGGGTGAGCCATGCCAGTTTCGCGCCGCGTCCGGCCAGGGCGTCGAATACGCTTTGGTCGAAGTGCAGCCCGGCGGTCGGCGCGGCCACCGAGCCAGGATCGCGGGCGTAAATGGTCTGGTAGCGGCTTTCGTCGGCATCGGCTGCGGCACGCCGGATATAGGGCGGCAGCGGCAATTTGCCATGGCGCTCGATCAGGGCAAGAAGATCGGCGCCCGGCGGAAACTCCAGGTGAAAGAATTCTCCGGCGCGCCCCAGTACGGTGACGTCGAACGCATCGGCCAGACGCAGGCTTGTGCCGGCTGCGGGCGAGCAGGACGCACGTATCTGGGCCAGCGCCTCGCGCGGCCCGAGTTGGCGTTCGAGCAGCACTTCGACCGCGCCGCCGCTTGCCTTGACGCCGAATAGCCGGGCGTGAAGCACGCGGGTATCGTTGAACACGAGCAGATCGTTGGGACGGACGAAGGCTGGCAGATCGGCAAAACGGCGGTCATCCAGCGTCCGCCCCACGACAAGCAGGCGGCTGGCGCTGCGTTCGGCAAGCGGTGTTTGGGCGATCAGGCGCGAAGGAAGTTCGTAGTTGAAATCGTCGACGGTCAGGGACATTGGAAAGCATCTTGCCGCAGGATACGCAGATCGGGGATAATACGCGGCTTCCATCCGCCGGGATGGCGAAATCGGTAGACGCAGCGGACTCAAAATCCGCCGGTGGTGACACTGTGAGGGTTCGAGTCCCTCTCCCGGCACCAACGTTGCAAAAATGCTAAACCACATAGTGACACTATGTGTGATAAATCAATCTGTTACGTTGCGCCATATTATGCGCAAGCCGCCGCAAGCTGCAAATCGTGATCGGATAATCCGGCAAGTACGTTTTTAGTTTGCCCGCTGCGGCTCTTGGCTCGCTTTCCATAAGTACATGAAACTTGCTGAACTGCCCGGTTTGTCTTTCGTGACACACGTCACACAGCGGTTACGTGGATTGCTTGCCGTATGCGGCGGGTTAATCTTCCGCCTTTGCAAACCGTTTCCGATTTATGTGCTGCGTTTGGCTGGAGTAATATCAAGCAAGCGATAAGGATTTGAATCCGTCTGCGGTGGATATTGTAAAGAGGGTTAGCTAAAGTGTTGTCATGGAGGCTGTTATGGTTGCTGTTGTGTTCGATACTTTAGAGTTGGTGCGGAAGTTGCAAGAGCGTGGCTTCCCGCAATCTCAGGCTGAGGGCATCAGTGATGCGTTTCGGGATGTCATGTCCGTTGCCGAAATTGCGACCAAGCATGATGTCGATGCATTGCGCGTGGATGTGGAAAAGCTGGATTTGCGCTTTCAGGCGGAATTCAAGGTCTTGAAGTGGATGATTGGCGTGGCTACAGCAGGGATAATTTCGCTAGTTTTCAAATCATTCTTTTGACATAAATCTGTTCGAAAATTCCGCTCGTCGAGATTGTCATATTAGGTAAAATCCTTGCAATCTACAGCGCCCCCGCTGTTTTCGCGCCGATATTGCAGAAAACAGAAACACACACTGCAACACCTTTGCACTTCTTTCAGCAAGACGCTCGGCCCGTTTTTATGCTTTTCGTCATTTCCTGCTGTGAAATTTTTCAGCAGTTTCGGCTTTATTTCTCGGCCTTGTCCGCCGCCCGGCGACCCTTCAGCTTGCGGCGCTCTCCCAATATCACCGTATCGCCTTTCGGCGCGCCGTAAAGCGTGACGCCGCGACGTTGCACGAAGCGGCGGTCATCGTACTGGATATAACAGCAATTGCATTTCCTGCTCTTGCACCCTTCGAGGGGAAGGGGGGGAGCTTCCGCCTTCAGGAGACGCTTGCCTGCAATGATGAGCGCGGCTTCACAAGGATCGCCGCAGAGTTTCAATTCCACGGCACGGTAGGCATTCGAGCGCAAAGGTATTTTGCCGCGACGGTAAAACAAGGATCCGCCAGTCCGCTTTCTGTATCGTATTTCTTCCACCCAGGCGCAAATATGGACGATAGCTCCGTATACCGCTCCCCCGAGCAACAACAGCAAGGGCACCCATACTGTAGCGGACATTTTTAATTGTCATATTCTGCGGACTTGTCGAATCATATCCGGTCTGCCGCCAAGACAAAAAGCTCATTATGCACAGAATGGAAGTAGAAGCGAAAATCCTCCGGGGCGGCTGGGCGGCTTGCCGGTACTGCCCGCTCCCGCCCCCGGCGAACCGCTTTGCTTTCAGCCGTTTGCCACCTGCCGGGCCGCCGTCAGAATGGCCGCGGCGAACTCTGGGCCAAGCGCTTCAGGGAAATCGTGCGCCATGCCGGGAATGGCACGAAATTCCGCACCGGAAATGGATGCTGCGGTATCGCGGCCGCAGACAGGGTTGATCAGAGGATCGTCGGAACCGTGCAAGACCATGGCGGGAACGCGGATCGTCGTCAACAAGGGCCGCCGGTCGCCCGCCGTGAGAAGCGTGGCCAGTTGCCGGAGAACGCTTCTGGGATGAAAGCCGGCACGCCGGTATTCAGCGGTAAACATGGCGCGCAATTCTTCGTCCGGCGTGGGGTAGCCAGGACTCATCAGCACTTTTTGACGCCATATGCAGTCTTCAATGAGCGCGTCCTCGTCACGCGCGGCAGGCAGCGGCGCGAACAGGGCGTGCAGCGCTGTGGGGGTGGGCGGCGGCAACATGGGGTTGCCGCTCGACGACATCATGGAAGTAAGCGAAAGACAGCGTTCTGGGTAATAGGCCACAAGCAATTGCGCGATCATTCCGCCAAGCGAAGCGCCTACGATATGCGCTTTCTCGATATGCAGGGCATCGAGTAGCGCTACCGCGTCGTCGGCCATGTCCGCGAGTGTGTAGGGAATCGGCAGCGTGCGCAACGCCGCCGGAAATGGCCACGAGAAGGGCGGAATGCTCATCAGGCGCTTGATGTCGGGCAAGCCGAGATCGTCCATTCTGGTGGAGAGGCCAGAGTCGCGGTTATCGAAAGTGATGACGCGAAAGCCAGCGTCGACCAGGTGCTTGATCAGGCTAGCGGGCCAGCGCGTCAGCGAGGTGCCAAGCCCCTGGATCAGCAGAATAGCGGGCGCGCCTGCTTCGCCGTGGATGACGGTTTCCAGCTTGAGGCGGCCAAGGCCAATGTCTATGAGGCTCATACGTCCCCCGGCTTCTTGGGGAAGTTCTGAACATATCCTGCCGGTTCGGGTTGAGCCGGGTCTTGCCTTCGATTCCACAGGCAATGACATTTGGCAGGCTCAGGGCAAACGGAATTGTGCCGGGCTTTTTTAGCCGCAATGCTGTTCATATAGTTCATTTCCTGTTGTCAATCGAGCGATTAACTCCGAACCCCGCCAGCGTTCGGGTCGAGCCTGTCGAAGCTGTTGATTTTACGGGAAATGCCCTTCGGCAAGCTCAGCCCGAATGGTATCTCTTGCCATGCATCTGAACAGTATTGCCCCTAGCCGTCGTAGCGTGCTTCCAAGGCCGCTATGGCGGGCAGGGTCTTGCCTTCGAGGAATTCCAGGAAAGCGCCGCCGCCGGTGGAAATGTAGCCCACATCGCCAGCAATGTCGAATTTGGCGATGGCCGCCAGCGTGTCGCCGCCGCCCGCGATCGAGAATGCCTGCGAGTGAGCAATGGCCGAAGCCAGCATCTTGGTGCCGCCCGCAAACTGTGCGTACTCGAATACGCCGACCGGGCCATTCCAGACGATGGTGCCGGCATTGGCGACGATCTGCGCCAGATGGGCCGCGCTACGGGGGCCGATGTCTAGAATGCGGTCGCCCGGGCCGACTTCGTCGATGGCAATTTTGTTGGCGCGGGCGAGCGCCGAGACTTCATCGGCTACCACCACATCGACGGGCAGCGGGACTTCGGCGCCGCGCGCGCGCATCAAATCCATGACGGCGTGCGCTTCTTTCACCAAATCGGGTTCCGCAAGCGATTCGCCGATTCGCTTGCCCGAAGCGAGCAGAAAAGTATTGGCAATGCCGCCGCCGACGATGAGTTGGTCGACCTTTTCGGCCAGCGACCGAAGGATGGTGAGCTTGCTCGAAACCTTGGCGCCACCGACGATGGCCACTAGCGGACGCCTGGGTTGGCCCAGGGCGCGGGAGAGGGCGTCGATTTCCGCGCTCATCAAAAGGCCGGCACAGGCAGCGGGCGCGAAACGGGCAATGCCGTGCGTGGAAGCTTCGGCGCGGTGCGCGGTGCCGAATGCGTCATTGACGTACACATCGCACAGCGCCGCCATTTTCCGGGCCAGCGCTTCGTCGTCTTTTTTCTCGCCGATGTTGCAGCGGCAGTTTTCCAGCAGCACTACTTGCCCGGCTTCGATCTCGAAACCGCCATCTACCCAGTTGGCGATGAGTTTCACCGGCTGGCCAAGCAACTGACCAAGGCGCACTGCCACCGGGGCGAGGGT
>JAIRWW010000226.1 GCA_031268685.1 Azoarcus sp. | reverse complement strand
CGCGAGAAGGACGTTACCCTGAGCATCGCGCGCCGCCTCAAGCGCAAGATCGACGAGACGCCGGGCATGCGCGCCATGCTGACGCGCGACGGGGATTATTTCGTGCCGCTGGCGCAGCGGGTGACGCGCGCGCGCCGGGTGCAGGCCGATTTGTTCGTGTCGGTGCATGCCGACGCTTTCGTGAAGCCGGAGGCGCGGGGCAGTTCGGTTTTTGTGCTCTCCGAGAAAGGGGCGTCGAGTTCGGCGGCGCGCTGGCTGGCGCAGCGGGAAAACGATTCCGATTTGATCGGCGGTGTTAACCTCGCCAGGCAGGATAGCCATCTGGCTCGTACTTTGCTCGATCTTTCGCAGGCGGCGACGATCAATGACAGCATCAAGTTGGGCCGTGCCGTGCTCGCCGCGCTGGGCGGGATCAATACGCTGCACAAAGGCGCCGTCGAGCAGGCGGGGTTCGCTGTGCTGAAAGCGCCAGACATTCCGTCGATTCTGGTCGAGACTGCATTCATCAGTAATCCCGAAGAAGAAGCGCGCCTCAACGACAATGCTTATCAGGAGAAAATGGCCGACGCCATCCTGCACGGCATCCGGCGTTATTTCGACGACAACCCGCCGATGCAGCGCGCTCCCGTGGCGCGGGCGGGATGATCCCGATCCCCCCAGGGGGCGCGGATGGCCGCCATGCTAACATCGCCGCTTCCGCGTTTCGCTCTCCATCTTCCCGGCCCTGAATGTCGACCGCGCCCGTTTCCAGTCTGAAAATCTATTTTCGCCTGCTTGGTTATATGCGCCCGTTCGTGGTGCAGTTTGCTATCAGTATTTTCGGATTCATCGTTTTTGCTTCCTCGCAGCCCATGCTGGCTGTGGTGCTCAAGTATTTCGTCGATGGGCTGGCCGATCCGGAACTGGCCGTGCTGCACGGCGTGCCGCTGCTCGAAGGGCTTGCCCTGATGCACACAGTGCCCTTGGCGATTGTCGCCATTGCCGTCTGGCAGGGCTTCGGCTCTTATCTGAGCAATTACTTTCTTGCGCGCGTTTCGCTCGGACTTGTGCACGACCTGCGGCTGGCCTTGTTCGGTAAATTGTTGCGCTTACCCAATACATGGTTCGACAGCCATAACTCAGGACATTTGATTTCGCGGATTACCTTCGACGTCACCATGGTCACTGGCGCGGCCACCGACGCGATCAAGGTCGTGATCCGCGAAGGGCTGACAGTGGCCTTCCTTTTCGGCTACCTGCTTTGGATGAATTGGCGCTTGACCATGGTGATGGTGGCGATTCTGCCGCTGATTGGGGTGCTGGTCGGCAAGGCCAGCCGCAAGTTCCGCAAGCAGGCCCGGCAAATCCAGGAGGCCATGGGCGATGTTACCCATGTTGCTTCCGAAACCATCCATGGCTACCGGGTGGTGCGCAGCTTTGGCGGCGAAGCCTACGAGTCGGAGCGTTTCCTGCAAGCCAGCAGCGACAATACGAAAAAACAGCTGCGCATGGTCAAGACCGGTGCGAGCTATACGCCGACCCTGCAATTAGTGACGCACACGGCAATGGCCACAATATTGTTTTTGGTGCTGTGGCTGCGCGGCGACGCGAGCGCGGGCGAACTCGTGGCCTACATTACCGCAGCGGGAATGTTGCCCAAGCCGATCCGGCAATTGTCGGAAACAAGCGCCACCATCCAGAAAGGCGTCGCCGGGGCCGAAAGCATCTTTTCGCAACTCGATGAAGCGCCCGAACTGGATGATGGCAGCGTGACGCGCGAACGGGTGGAAGGCCATATCGTCGTGCGCGATCTCGTCTTCAACTACCCCGGCCACGCACAGCGGGTGCTCGACGGGCTGAATTTCGAGATTGCCCCAGGGCGGATGGCGGCGCTGGTGGGCCGCTCCGGCAGCGGCAAATCGACGCTTGCCAGCCTGATACCGCGTTTTTACCCGCATACACGTGGACTAATATCGATCGACGGCATCGACGTCGCCGACTATAAGCTGAGCAACCTGCGCCATCACATCGCTCTGGTCACTCAGCAAGTGACGCTGTTCAACGGCACGGTCGCCGACAACATCGCCTATGGCGAGTTGGCCGGCGCGTCGCGCGCCGATGTGGAGCGGGTCGCCGAGGCCGCCGGGGCGCGCGAATTCATCGACCGCCTGCCGCAAGGTTTCGACACAGTAATCGGCGAAAACGGCGTCACGCTTTCGGGCGGGCAGCGCCAGCGTCTGGCGATTGCGCGGGCCTTGCTCAAAGATGCGCCCATCCTGATTTTCGACGAAGCGACTTCGGCGCTGGATACCGAAGTCGAGCGCCACATCCAGAATGCGCTCGATCGCCTTTCCAAGGGGCGAACTACGCTGGTGATCGCGCATCGCCTGTCGACGATCGAGCGCGCCGACCTGATTTTGGTGATGGATCAGGGCCGAATCGTCGAACGCGGCGCTCATGCCGAATTGCTCGCCCTCAACGGACATTACGCGAAGCTGTATGCGATGCAGTTCGGAGACGGGGACGCCGCGCAGCAGACCGGAGAGGCTGGCCCGGCCTGAGGCAGACGGGGTTCGGGTCGCGTCTTTACTGAAGATCGCGGCGGCGCGGGCGGGTTTGCCCTGCGCCTTACCGCCGCCAGGATGCTTCTTTCACACCTTCTGAAAATGCATGCGATGGTCCAGGCGCGGAAACGCCGCGCGGCAAGTGTCGGCTTCCTGCGCGATGCCCGTTTTCATGGCAGCCATGGGCGTTTTCTTGCCTGGCAATGGTATGTGGGCAAATTTCTGGGCGAGCCGGGCCGCCTGATTGACGGAATATTTAACACCCTTGTTTCTCTGGTTAATTTTCTTCCATTATTTTCAATGTGATACATGTATGGCACAGATATTGCTTTAACAAACCCGACGCTGTGGCGGGTACTTGGGATGTGTCGATATGTTTCTTTCCCCCCGCCAGTGGTGAAGATCCCCCTTTCACCCCGTAGTGTGCCGGTTCCGGTGCCTACGGGGTGCCTTTCTTTTTCCTCCCGGTTGCATGTGGGTTGTTGATAAGGTCAGGTTAGGCTTGGTCTTGCCCTTCATGTCTTTTATCGGTACGGATTCGTTTTCATCTGCTTCTTGGCCGATGCTGTTTTCTATACCCATCTATTGGAATATCAGACTGATCGGCTTGCAGCTTTGGCCTGCATGCGTTGTGACAAAAAGCCAGTTCCGCAGTAGAATGCGTCGAAAAATCAGCCTATGGCAATACTGGGTCGGCTGATTTTGCGCATGCTGGCGCGCCATATCATCAATTATGGCAATTGTCATCGTATCCCTGTCCGACGGCGAAAATATTGAGGTCTGCACCGGCCGTGAAAAAGCCCTTGGGCAGACATCGATAGTGATAAGAGTTTCAATTCGAGGCAAAACTTGACACAAGGAGTGTTTTATGCAGTACTGGAAATTTTTTATCGGTGTAGCCGCCTTGTCGGCTCTGGCGGGCTGCGGAGATGATTCCGTATCGAAGAAGACTGGGAGCTCTATCAGCGGGGCAGTGGTCGATTTTGCTTCCGGCTTGGGGCAGGGCGTGGATGAAAAAATGCTAGTGGTAGTGGAAGCCGATTCGACGCTCGTGGATAAAGGTTTGACGGCTACTTTGGGTAAAGACCGTGGCACGGTCGATAACCAGTCGACGGTGTACATTGTTTCGGAAAAACCGTTCAAAGGCGTTTTGAGCGCGCGCGCACTGGATAAGGACGATAACGAAATCGGCCGTGCGCAAACCGATATCGATCTGAAAGAAGACGATGCGGCTTATGTCGATTTTCAGTTTCCGGGGCAGATGGACAGCAAGCTGGTACGCAAATATCGTATTTCGGTGCGTAGCTGATTTGCCGCGGGTTTCCTCCGGGGCCGTTTATCGTAGAAGCAACTGGAAATGCGCTGGCGGCTATGCCGCATCACCCGGCGAATGCCGCTCCGGCGACGCCGTCAGCCATCCAAACCTGTGGAAAATCAGCCACACCAGCCAGATGCTGAACCAGGTGAAATAAAACGCGAACACAACATCGCTCAGAAAATGTCCGCCCTGGCTGATCCGCCCCAGCCCGGCGATACAGCCGAGCGCAAGGCCGATTGACGTCCAGCGCCACCGCGCCCTTGCGCCGCCCAGAAAGCCGAAACTGGCAAAGAAAAACCCCGCCGAGGCGTGCCCGCTTACGAAAGAGCAGTTTTCCTGGCATTGATCGGAGGGAACGAATGCTGGCGTGTAACGGGCATTGCCTGCGAATTCGGTGATCTTGTACGGGCGGGCGCGGTCGAAGCTGTCTTTTAGCGCGACGTCGATGACGAGACCCGGCCCAAGGGCGAGCGAGGCGGCAAGGAACCCAGCGCGTATCCGCCAAGTGCGCCCGCGCGGGCCGCGAATGAAAAAACCGATGGCGAAGGCGATGACGATGATCGCTATGGTGGCCCGCGCCAGCAGGGGAATGAAGCGATAAATTGCTATGGCCAATGCGCTATGGTTGCCCACGAAGTCGCGCATTTCAGGCCGGTAGAAGAATGCGCTGACTGCCAGATCGAGACCCGGCCACAAGGTAAACAGCGCCGCCGCTGCCAGCATGGAGAGCAGTACCGCCAGCGTTAGCGGTTCGATGCGGCGCTGGCGCGGCGCGACGGGCGGGGGAGCGCCGCAGCCCGGCGCGGGCGGCGCAGCTTGTGCATTCATGGCGCAGTTTCGCCTGTCATGCTGCCGCCGCGCGAATCCGGGTCGGCGATGGCGGCAGGTTTGCGCACGACCGTGATGCTACCGCGGCGGAACAAGGTCTCGAAGCCTGGTTCCAGCGCTTGGCCGATGTGGGTGATCGCCACTTCTCCCGCTTCTGGCGGGCGTGACGGAGTGACGGCATCGCGGTAGACGCTGATGCTCGGCAAGGTAAGCTTCCAGGCAACGACGGGTTCGGGGCGTTCGCGCACGAAGATCGCAGCTTCTTTGACCGGCCCTTGCAGCACTGCGCCTAGCCATGGTGCGAAAACAAGCGCGAGCACCAGTGTTTGCAGGATGGCAACGGTGAGCAGGCGGTTCCACAAAGCGCCGCGCCGCGCGAAAGCCGTCGCCAGCCACAGAAAGAGGGCCGCGCCGCAAATGACGTAATATGCCGCGCCAGCCCGAAAGCCCGCTTCGGCTAATTGATCGCGGTAATAGGCATTGTCCATGCCGGTGGCGACAAGGATGGCATTGCCTATGTCGCTGGTGGTAAGGATGGTGCAAATCACCGGCAGGCAGACGAGAAGCGCAAGGAATATGCCGGAGGCCGCCAGATGCGCGAGGGGGCGGCGCAATTCGTCGCGGTGCGCGGCGATCAGCAGGAAAAGCGGTGTCGTGCCGTAGAGAGCGTAATGCGGCAATTTTGTGCCGGAAAGCGAAAAGAAGACGATGACGAATCCCGCCCAGATCCACAGATAGCGCCGCAGGCCGCTGGCGGTGAAATCGGCTTTAATCTGGCGCAGGCTGGCGATGAACGGCCCCGTCCAGGGCAGCAGCAGAAGCGGCACGAAGATAATGTAATAAAACAGGCTGCCGGCATGGCCTTCGAGCGTGCCGGTGAAACGCTCGACGTTGTGCTTGAGAATAAAACCGTCGATGAAGCTTTGACCGTGGATGGCGAGCGCCGTGCCATACCAAGGCACTGTCAGAGCGGCGAAGATCAGCCAGCCGCGAACATCGCCGAGCGCATGCAGCCAGAGGCGCCACTCCTTGCGGGAGATGCAATACAGAAAAGTCACAGCCCCTGGCACGATGAGCGCGATTGGCCCCTTGGTGAGCGCGCCCAGCCCGATCCAGACATAGCAACGCAGCAATGGGGCGCGGCCCCTGGATTCAAAATATCGCCATGCGTCGAACAAAGCCAGCGCAAGAAACAGATTCAGCAGGGCATCGGCGGTCGCGGCGCGTCCGATTATGAAAGGCCCGAGCGCGGTCGCTATCACCGCCAGCGCCGCCAGTGCCGTTTCCGGGCCGAAGCGGTGGCGCGCGAAATGCCAGGCCGCGTAGCACCACGCCATCGCGGCCAGCGCGGAGGGCAGGCGGAATATCCATTCGACGTCGAGCGCGCCGCTGAAGCACCAGTAGCTGGCCGCTTGCAGCCAATAAATGAGGATAGGCTTGTCGAAACGGTGCGCGCCGTTGAGATAAGTGGAAGAAAAGTCGCCACGCTCGAACATTTCGCGCGTTGCCTCGGAAAACGCGCCCTCATCGACATCGAAAAGCGGTGCGCCGCCCAAGCGCAGCAAAAAAGCGGCCAGTGGCAGGGCGAAGACAAGGAGGATGCGTGCGTCCAGCTGTCTGCCCGGCGTCCCGTCGGCGTCGGCCATCATGACTTCTCCACCGGCACTTCGGGACCCGCTTCGGGAAGATGCCAGCATTCACCTTCGGCGGGCGTCGTCGCGTCTCGCGCCAGATAGGACTGCGTATTGCCGGATTCGTAATAAATCCGCGCCAGCAGTTCCGCCAACACCCCGGATGTCACCATTTGCACCCCGGCGATGATGAGGAAAAAACCGCCGAAAAGCAGTGGCCGGGTACCGATGTTCTCGCCGAAGCAGAATTTGACTACGGCGAGATAAGAGAGGATAAGGCTGCCTGTTGCGCCGAGCGCGATGCCGATGCCGCCGAAAAAATGCCCAGGCCGGGTACGGAAGCGCATGAAAAAATAGACGAAAATCAAATCGAGCAGTACGCGGAAAGCGCGCGAAATACCGTATTTGGATTGCCCGAACACCCGGGCGTGATGCGTTACTACCTCCTGCGCGATGCGGCGCGGCGTTGTCACCGTCGCCAGCCAGGCGGGAATGAAGCGATGCATTTCACCGTACAAGCGCACACATTTTATCGCATTGGCGCGAAACACCTTCAAGCTGCAACCATAGTCGCGCAGGTGCACGCCGGTCATGCGGGCGATCAGGCGGTTGGCGATCCGGGACGGAATCTTGCGCAGCAGCAAACCGTCCTGACGGTCTTTGCGCCAGCCCGCGACCAGATCGAGATCCTCGGCGAGTAGCCGTCCGGCCATGCGCGGAATGTCGATCGGGTCGTTTTGCAGATCGCCGTCCAGGGTTGCGATGACGCTGCCGCGCGCCGCATCGATTCCCGCCTGCATTGCCGCGGTTTGCCGGAAATTGCGCACGAGCCGCACCACTCGCACATGCGGGCCGTAGAGGCGCGCGCATCGCAGCGCCTCCGCGGCGGTCGCGTCGCTGCTGCCGTCGTCGACCAGAATGACCTCCCATGGCCACGGATAAGCGCCCAGCGCGAGATGGATACGTTCGAGAAGCGGCGCGACGTTCTCGGCTTCGTTATACATCGGCACCACCACCGACAAACTGTGCCGCGGCAAGCCGGCGGGGATTTCCGCCGTGGCGGGGGGAAGGGGAGATGCGCTCATGAATTCTGGCCTTTCGCGGATTTTGGCGGTTCCGCCGTTGAAGGGATACCGGGCAGCAGCGCGGCGGCGGCGCCTGCCGTCAAAGCACAGGCGATCACAAAAAGATGCAGCGCCAGCGCCGCGCGCAGACCGTCGGCGAGAGTAATACCGCCTGGCAGCAAGGCAGCCGC
>JAIRWW010000210.1 GCA_031268685.1 Azoarcus sp. | reverse complement strand
CAGGAATTTCCGTGGCCTGATGTTGGCAGGGCGACGGTCAATCCGGAAATCTTTCATTTGCCTGCGCCACCACTCGACTTCGTCTGCAAGCTGATCTTCTTCACGCCCTGCTTGCGCGCTTCGTCGAGCACGTCGACCACTTTCTGATAAGGCAGTTCGCTATGGGCAGCGACGAGAACAGGCTGGTCGGCGGTGACCAGTTTTTTCAGTTCGCGCTGGAAATCGATGGCCGACAGCGGCACCGAATTGCTGTTGGAACTTTGCCTCAGGGCAAGCTTGCCGTCTTTGTCGATTTCTATGACTGCGGCTTCTTGCGGCGGCGCGACGAGCGGCCCTGCCGAGGGCACGTCGATGCTGCCGGTTTGCATCATGGGAGCGGTCACCATGAAGATGACCAGCAGCACCAGCATTACGTCGATATAGGGAACGACGTTGATTTCGTTCTTCAGGCGGCGTTGGCGCATGAATGGTATCCGGCGGCTCAGCGCAGGTTGCGCTGGAGGATGTTGGAGAATTCTTCCATGAAGCTTTCGAAGCGGATGCTTATGCGGTCGATGTCGTGGGCAAAGCGATTGTAGGCGACCACGGCGGGGATGGCCGCAAACAGGCCGATTGCCGTGGCGACCAGGGCTTCGGCAATGCCGGGCGCCACATTTGTCAACGTCGCCGCGCCGACGTTCGACAGGCCGCGGAAAGAATTCATGATTCCCCACACAGTACCGAAAAGGCCGATGTAGGGGGATACCGAACCGACCGAAGCCAGGAAAGCGAGGTGAGCGTCGAGATCATCGACTTCGCGCTGATATGTGGCGCGCATTGCACGCCGGGCGCTGTCGATGGTGGCGGCCATGTCGTGGCTGGAACCGCGCAGCTTGGCGAATTCACGATAGCCCGACTCGAAAATGCGTTTCATGCCGCCGCTGCGGAAGCGGCCGCCCGCGGCGGACTGGTACATCATGTCGAGATCGCCGCCGCTCCAGAAATCGCGCTCGAAAGTATCGGTATTCGAGCGTGCGGATCCAATCTGGAACCACTTGCGAAAAATCCAATACCACGACATTAGCGAAAGAAAAGCCAGCAGGGACATGACCAGCTTGACGATAACGCTGGCCTCCATGATCAGGGTAAAGATGGAAAGATCGTGAGTGATATTCATCGCAGGATAGATTGGACTGGAAATCAGGATAAGTTGCTTGGATAGAGCTGGGCGCGGAAACACTCGCGGAGCGCGCCCGGCCATGCCGTTGGACGAGATCCGCTGGCGGAAACGCAGGCGATTTTAATCTCGGCGGTAAAAAGCAAGACGCCGCCGCGGGAGATTCGTTGCAAAAAGCATACACTGGCATGCCGCAGCTTACCGATCACGCTCGTAACGATCAGGCTGTCATCGAGCCTGGCGGGAGAGAGATAATCGGCGCGCACGCTGCGGACGACGAAAATGGGACCACCGCCTTCCAGCAAGCGCCGCTGCTCGAAACCCATGGCGCGCAGGCACTCGCTACGGGCGCGCTCGCAAAAGCGCAAGTAGCTGGCGTAATAAACAACACCCCCGGCATCGGTATCTTCGTAATAAACGCGCACAGGCAAGACAAAACCGGGCGGCTGTGAGCCGGAGTCAGCGACGGAAGCAGGAAATGTAGATTCATGCATGGCCGCATTCTAAACGAACTTGCGGGCTGCATAGTAACTCCGTGCAAGAATTCACACATGAGCCGCAAGCGCAGAATATTTTCGCCCCAGGCAAAGAATAAGCGCGCCAACCACGGCTGGCACGCTGCAAAAACCTCGCCCTGATGCTATTCTTCGCATCTTCGGCGCATTTGGTGTTCGATGGCATATTCCATAGACTGGTTCCAGCGTGGCTTTCGGCTTTAATCCCTTCAAGAAAAACAGTATTTCGACCCCTGCCTCCCCGAGGCCGTCTCGCTCTTTGCCGGGTTCGGAAAAGAGCGGCGACGGCTCGATGGATGCGGGGCTTTCCTCATTCGACTTCTCCGACGCCATTGGGCAGGACGAGATCGAGGTCACGGAAGTCGCAACCGGCATCGGCGTGGTCTACGAAGAAGCCGCAGTGCTTTACGCCAACGGCAACGACCGCGACGCCGAGCATCTACTGACTGCCGTATTCGACGACCCCACGGCAACTGTGGGCGAAGGCTTGTGGATGATGCTGCTCGACCTCTACCGGCTCACCGGGCAGCGGGAACGCTTCGAGGCCCGGGTCATCGACTACGCCCGCCGGTTCGAGCGCTCGCCTCCGGCCTGGGAAGACTTATCGCTCCAGCCAGCGAGACGGCGTCCCGAAGCTGCGGCGGCAACAGCGCTGGTCAACTTTCCCGCCGCGCTGTCGGCGCAGGCAACCCAGCAGCTTCAACAGATTTGCGCAATCGGGCGCAAAAGCGGATCGCTTCGCGTCGATCTCGGGCGGCTGCGGTCCATCGACGGCGAAGGCTGTTCCACGCTCAGGCAGGCTTTGGCGCAACTGGCCACCGACCGGATCAAGCTAAGCATTTTCAACGCCTCCAGGCTCGTCGACTTGCTTGCCCCCGCGGTCAAGCCCGGGCAAGCCGACAACCGCGACAGCTGGATGCTCATGCTGGAGATGCTGAAATACACCGGCGAGAGCGCGCGCTTTGAAGATCTGGCGGTCGATTATGCCGTGACCTTTGAAGAATCCCCGCCATCGTGGGAGTCCAAAGTGTCTGCGCCGGGCGAACAACAAGCCGCGGCCGAGGAGCCGCAAGAACACGGAGAAGAAGAATTCAGCTTCGATGGCGACCTCTCCGGCTCAAGCAGCGAGACCATCCGCAAACTGGATGAATTTGCCGCCACCCGGCAAATAATAAGCATCGATTGCAGCCACTTGCGCCGGATCGACTTCGTAGCTGCGGGCACCCTGTTCAACTCCCTTGCCTCGTTCCAGGCCAATGGTAAAAGTGTGCAATTACAAAAAGTCAATGCCATGGTCGGCGCGCTGATGCGGGTCATGAGCATCGACCAGGTCGCAGTGGTGATACTGCGTGACTGATCTGTGCGCAACTTCGGCGGTCTTGCAAGCGGCGGAATCGCTTCATTGCGGAATCGCCACAAAAACGAACGCAGGCGCTTTTCAGACTCCGTATAACTCGCCGGGCATCCGCAGCCGCAGCAGCTCCCCGCGGTCCTTAACTCATCCCCCTCTATATTTACTTACTTCGAGAACACCCATGGAACAGTATCACGGCACGACAATCCTTTCGGTTCGCCGTGGCGGCCGGGTTGCGCTTGGCGGCGATGGCCAGGTCACACTCGGCAACATCGTCATCAAAGCTTCCGCGCGCAAAGTGCGCACACTCTACGAAGGGCGCATCCTTGCCGGTTTCGCTGGCGGCACCGCCGATGCATTCACCCTGTTCGAGCGCTTCGAGGCCAAGCTCGAAAAACATCAAGGCAAACTATTGCGCAGCGCTGTAGAACTCGCCAAAGACTGGCGAACCGACCGCATGCTGCGCCGGCTCGAAGCCATGCTTGCGGTTGCCGACCGCGAACACTCCCTGGTCATCACCGGCAACGGCGATGTACTCGAACCCGAACAAGGCATCGTCGCCATCGGCAGCGGCGGCCCCTATGCCCAGTCGGCGGCGCGGGCGCTGCTCGAAAACACCGCCCTGGAACCTAAAGAAATCATCGAAAAATCGCTGGCGATTGCCGGCGACCTGTGCATATATACCAATCAGTGTCACGTTATTGAGGAGTTGGGCGAATGAGCGAGGCGATGACCCCCGCGGAGATTGTCTCCGAACTTGACAAACATATCGTCGGCCAGCACAAGGCCAAGCGAGTCGTAGCGGTGGCCCTGCGCAGCCGCTGGCGTCGCGCGCAGGTCGCAGAACCTTTGCGCAGCGAAATCACCCCCAAAAACATACTGATGATCGGCCCTACCGGCGTCGGCAAAACCGAAATCGCGCGCAGGCTTGCGCGTTTGACGCAATCCCCCTTCGTCAAGGTTGAAGCGACAAAATTCACCGAAGTCGGCTACGTCGGACGCGACGTCGACACAATCATCCGCGACCTGGTGGAAACCGCCGTCAAAGACGGACGTGAACGCGCCATGCGTCTCGTGCGCGATCGCGCCCTGGATGCCGCCGAAGATCGCGTCCTCAACGCCCTTCTGCCCATGGCGCACACGAGCAACGACGACGGCGGCGAACCGCCGGATAGCGGCACGCGACAAAAATTCCGCAAAAAACTACGCGAAGGCGAACTAGACAACAAAGAAATCGAAATCGAAATCGCTGCCCCCGGCATGTATGCCGAAATTTTCGCCCCGCCGGGCATGGAAGAACTCACCCAGCAAATACAGGGAATGTTCCAAAACCTTGGCGGCGGCAAAAAGAAAATGCGGCGCTTGCCGGTCGGCGAAGCCTTGCGGCTGCTGGCCGACGAAGAAGCCCTGAGGCTCATCAACGACGACGAAATCAAAACCGAAGCCCTGCGCGCGGTCGAACAGGACGGCATCGTATTTCTCGACGAAATCGACAAAATCGCCACGCGCGGCGAAGCCCACGGAGCCGATGTATCGCGCCAGGGCGTACAGCGCGATCTCCTGCCCCTGGTCGAAGGGGCAACCGTGTCCACAAAATACGGCATGGTCAAGACCGATCACATCCTCTTCATCGCCAGCGGCGCCTTCCACCTCTCCCGCCCGAGCGACCTGATTCCCGAATTACAGGGACGCTTCCCGATCCGGGTCGAACTGGACTCGCTGTCGGTGAGCGACTTCGAGCGCATCCTGACCAGCACCGATGCCTGCCTTACCCGGCAATACGAGGCCCTGCTCGCCACTGACGGCGTCGCCTTGAGCTTTACCGAAGACGGCATTCGCCGGCTGGCGGAGATCGCCTATCAAGTCAACGAAAAAACCGAAAACATCGGCGCGCGCCGTCTCTACACAGTCATGGAAAAACTACTGGAAGACATCTCGTTTGAAGCTGGCAACGGCAAAGCAGATGACTTGACCGTAGATGCCGCCTATGTCGACGCCAGCCTGAAAGACGTAGCCGGACGCGAAGACCTTGCCCGGTACGTACTGTAAGTAAACAAACAACCGCCGCCCGCCTTCATACTGCCGCACAAACTGCACGCCTGCCCTGCCCTCGCAGGCAAAACGCAGCGGGCGAACGCAAACACCGTTCGCCCGCTGCAATCTTCCGTCTATAACTACCTACAGACACCGCTTGTCTTCATGCTTGCCCCGGCGCGCGGCGGGATACCGGGCGGCAATGCCCCGCGAGCGGTACAATGCGCCGGTTTCGTCACGTGGAGCAAAACGAGCCGATGAAAACGACTCCCCTGGATTTCGAGCAGCCCATTGCCAGCCTGGAAGAAAAAATCGAGCGGCTGCGCTATGAGCAGGCCGATCCTGCCGTAGATATTTCGGAAGGCATATCCCGCCTCGAAAGCAAAATGCGCGATCTCATGCGCGATATTTACGGCAAGCTCACGCCGTGGCAGATCGCCCAGGTCGCGCGCCATCCTCAGCGCCCTTATACGCTTGATTACGCACAACATATCTTCACCGATTTCACCGAGCTGCATGGCGACCGCAGCTATGCCGATGATGCCGCCATCGTCGGCGGTCTGGCCCGTTTCAACGACTGCGCCTGCGTAATAATCGGGCACCAGAAAGGACGCGATACCAAGGAGAAAATCGCGCGCAATTTCGGCATGCCGCGCCCGGAGGGCTACCGCAAGGCCCTGCGGCTGATGAAACTGGCCGAGAAGTTCCAGCTTCCCGTGTTTACGTTCATCGACACGCCCGGGGCTTATCCAGGGGTCGGCGCAGAGGAGCGCGGGCAGTCCGAGGCCATCGGACACAATCTTTACGCGATGGCAGAATTGCGCACACCGCTGATTTGCACCGTGATCGGCGAAGGCGGCTCGGGCGGGGCGCTTGCCATCGCCGTGGGCGATCAGGTCATCATGTTGCAGTACGCCACCTATTCGGTGATCTCGCCCGAAGGCTGTGCCTCCATCCTGTGGAAAAGCGCGGAAAAGGCGGCGCTGGCCGCCGATGCGATGGGTATCACCGCTTCGCGCCTGAAATCGCTCGGTCTTGTCGACAAGGTCGTCAACGAGCCGCTGGGCGGCGCTCACCGGGATCATCCCGCCATGGCGAAAAGTCTGGCGCGCGCCCTGACCGACAGCCTGCGCCAGATCGATAATCTGACCCCCGATGAACTCGTCGCCCGGCGCATGGAAAAGCTGATGAGCTATGGCCGCTTCAAGGCGCTCGCCGCCTGAGCGCCTTGGCCGCCGCCGAAGCGGCGCGGAAACGCTAGTCCAGTCCGTCGCTGAAGCGCTGGCCGGGGCGGGCGTCGGCGAGCGCCACCGCCTGTGTTGCGCGCTTTCGGGCGGCGTCGATTCGGTGGCGCTGCTCGATGCGCTCGATGCCTTGCGTGAGCGCTTCGGTTTTGCGCTGGAGGCGGCGCATGTGCACCATGGCCTCAGTCCGTCGGCTGACGAATGGCAGGCGTTTTGCGCCAATCTGTGCGGCGCGCGCGGTATTTTCCTGCATGTGTTCCGGGTCGATGTCGAGCGCGCCCATCCAGATGGGCTTGAGGCGGCTGCGCGCGCCGCACGCCATGCGGCCCTGTCGCGGGTCGCGTGCGATTGGCTGGCCCTGGGCCATCACCGTGACGATCAGGCCGAAACCGTGCTTTTCCGGTTGTTGCGAGGCGCAGGCGTGCGCGGCGCGGCGGCGATGGCCGCAGTCGAGCCGCCGGGCGCGCCTGGACAGACAGGACGTTTGCGCCCGCTGCTGGCGCTTGGCCGGACGGC
>JAIRWW010000180.1 GCA_031268685.1 Azoarcus sp. | reverse complement strand
TTGAATGCCTTGGCGCGCAAATCGAGCACTGCTGGCGAATCACCCAGCGACCCCAGGCTATCGAACATCTCGCACGCTTCGGACAGGTTGCCCGACCTGGCGTACAGGACGATCAAGTTGGTGGCCGCCTTGGCGAATTGCGCCAACAGTGGGTCCGAATACCCACAATCAGCCAGATTGCCGAGCAATTGCTGCGCTTCGGAGAACTCTCCCGCCTTGCCATAGCCGCTGATCAAGCCAGCGAGCGCCTGGGCGCGCGCCAGTTGTAGATTGCTGTCGCTCTCGCAAGCCAGCCAGCCTTCATACAGGACTCTTGCTCGGACAAGCTCTCCCGCCTTGCTCAGCCACTCTATCAGGCAGGCCGAAGCCTCGGCGGAGCAAACCTGGGCTTCGCCAGAACTTCCCAGAGACTGCATGCCCATAAATGCCGCGGAAGCCTCGTTGAGCATCCCCGCTTCGCAATAGGCGCGGACGAGGGCCAGCGCCGCCCTGGCCCGCTCGTCCGGAAAGCTTCCATCTTCCCCAAGCCGGTTCATGCCCTCGAAAACCTTGCGGGCCGCATCGGTTCTTTTTTTGCCGAAACGGGTCATTATTTTTGCGGCTGTCCGCATGTACCACGCCTTGACGGCGGGATCGGCATCCACCAGCCTGTCGTTCAGGAAACGGGTTTCGATCCAGTCCGGGTCGTCGGAAAAATCCTGGCCGCAATACTCGAAAAAGTCTGCCACGTCGGCAGGGCAGGTTTCCCATGCCTTGAAAATCAGTGATTTGACATCATCATCGGCAATACTCGCGGTTGCCAGTGTGTCGTCCTGGCTTACGCCGATCAGGACGAGATATTCGCCAAGCAAATCCGGCTCGACCGGGTAAAAGCGAAACACGCTGGCATCGCCTTCGGCCGCGGCTCCCAACCCGGAATACCATAGCGGATGCATATCATCGAGCCTGCATGTCCCAACGCTGCCGCGGGTCAGGGTGGAGGCCAGCAAGGCCCTCATCGCCAGCGGGATATGTTCCATTTCCAGCGGCAGCAAAATCCGCTCGTATTCACGCCATAACGCATAGTCCAGCACTTGGCGCCGCGTCACCTTCTCGCTGTTGTCTTCGGTCGCATAAGCAGCCAGCAGCATGGCGAACAAGGGGCGTTGCTCCTCGTCGATGCTTCGCAGCTTTTCGATAAAATTCTTTGGCACGACATACAATGATTCAGGGTTATTCCGTCTGACGCATTCCTGCATATCGCAGGCAATGTCGAGCAAACCTTCCGGCGGCAATGGCGGCAGCGTCAACGGTTCTTCTTTATGCCGCATCGACAAATATGTCGGCAACTCTCTATACCAGGCAAATGGCTGTCTTTCGCCGTCTGCTTCCCGATATTCGCGCTCCAGGAACAGCAGGCGCACACGGGATGAGCCGAAATCACCTTTTGCCTCTTTTTGGGCAAGAAGCCTGATGATTTTTGCGACATCATACCGGCTGCGCAACTCATCTTCTTCGCTGTTTTTCTCGTCGATACATGCGTAATAACTCCACACAAGTTTATCGAGCACAAGCAAGGTATGCTGCCGTGGCCGCCATGCTTCCCAATCCTCGAAAGCCGTTTCGGCCAAATCAAGAAAACCGCCCTTCCATTCAGAATAATTTTCACCCACGACCGGCTCGACCTCGGCCTTCACGAATTCGCCCGCCCGGAAAAACGTGACTACGCCCGCCTCCAGTGCCCGGCAAACCTCGAATGCTGCACGGCTTTTTCCAGCCCCTGCCTTACCGGTGATCAGCCACCACGACAAGGGCTGCGGTCCCCGGCAAAACGCATCGAACTCCCGCCACACAGATTCCGGCATGACATGGCGCGTCACGCCTTCGGCAAAATGCAATTCCCGAAACAGGCCCGGCCCTTCTTCTTCGTCACGACTGAAATTAAATAATGCCGGCCCTGGTGGCAAATCGGGTAACAAAACCCGCAATTTGGCGACGATTTCCGGCGTCAAGCAGCGTTCCGCTGCATTTCCAATCCATTCGATGGCATTTTTAAACCTTATCCCCATTTTTCTCTCCGCATATACCAAATACAAACACAGCCAGAGTCTCCAGGATGTATGGAAAAACGCAACGCGCGGCGACCGCAATGCGCTCATCACTGTGAACGTGACAAAATTAGCACAATTTTCTTATGTATGCAGATAAGAACATTTGGATTATTTGGATTGTCACGGCAAAAAATCACTTAAACCTATAAAAACTTTTGCCGAAATTCATCCGGCACAGAGAAATACGCATTTACATCTTTTCAATGCCAGGCCGGGCGATATGACCCGGGCGCATGACAGAAGCGATGCGCGCCAGAATATACGAAAACACCCGCCGCGCCGGAGGACAATCGGCGCGGCGGGTGTTTTCGTCCGGGTATTTGTCCGGGTATTCCCTAGTGCACTTCTCCGCCCAGCGCTTCGAGCAGCGCCGGGATCAAGCGCGCAAGCTCGCCCGTCATCAATGCGAATTCGGCATCGAACAGGGCCTCGGCGTCATCTTCGCTACCGACTTCTTCGCGCACCACATCGAGGAAATCCAGCCGCTTGAGTTCCAGCTTGTCGGTGAGCACGAAACTGACACGATCATTGAAAGTCAGTGCCAGTTTGGTCGGCATTTTGCCGGTAGAGAGGTGATCCTTTATTTCGCCGCCATCGAGCGGATGATGCGCGTAGCGCACGGTCGCTTTTTCTTCGCTGACGGAACGCAGTTCGCAGTCTTGGTCGATAGTGAAATTCGCCGGCGCTTCGCCCGCCAGCCAATC
>JAIRWW010000157.1 GCA_031268685.1 Azoarcus sp. | reverse complement strand
CAATTGAGCGCAAGGAAATCCCGGAAATCCCGATTGAGGCGATTCGTGAGGCAATAACCAATTCCTTTTGCCACAGAGATTACCGATCCTCGCAAAACAATGAAATTGCTATTTACAGCGACCGCATCGAAATCTACAATCCGGGACGATTCCCTGATGGCCTTACACCGGATGACTTTATCAGGGGTGACGGACATTCGGTGAAACGCAATCCGAATATTGCGCAGATGATGTATTACTGCAAGGACATTGAGAGCTTCGGCACGGGGCTGCAGCGTATAGTCAAGGCTTGTAAAGATTCGGGCGTTAAGGTTGAGTTCAAGCAGCTATCATTGGGTCTTTCGGTTATTTTTTATCGACCCAAAAATCACATAAACACAGATGACAAAAATAGCGTGGCGGCTAAAAGGTCACTTGACCCAATAAATGACCCTTTGATTGACCCATTAATTGACCCATTAAACGAAACGCAAAAATCACTCGTTTCGTTATTGCAGACAAACAGCGCGGCGACTTATGCGGTGCTTGCCACCGCTCTGGGCGTTTCGACCGCTACCATTAAGCGAAACATGAAACGTTTGCAGGAAATAGGGGTCGTGAAAAGGGTCGGGTCAAAGAAAGACGGGCGGTGGGAAGTCGTCGAAAAGAGATAAGAGTGACCAATTGGTATAATGACGTAATGAGAGCGGCGGGATTTAAGCCGCTCTTTTCGTCGCATAAACTTTTCTGAACCGACTTTTTTCATAGTTTCGGCAAGGACTTCTTTCATAGTTTCGGCAAGGACTTCTTTCAGTGATTTGGTAAGCAGAATTTTCTTTGAGATGGTACGCGCGTATTAGACTATGCCTCCAAACGGCACTCTGACTGGGCAGGGCCATGTGTGATTCGGCGTGATGCATGAAGGCGGGCGATTGGCATCGTGAGCAATGGCAACAGAGCAAGCAGTGTGCCGCGGCACTCTGGCATTCCGCATGGACATGGCCACTGCCGACAGCTGGCTTCAGCGGCATGCCGCATCGGAACGGCGCGCCGAATTTCAATGCGGCGGATCGGAACAGGGCGTGTCAGGCGGCAGGCACTGTCCGGCTTCGGCCGTGCCGGGCGCTTCGACATGGCGGGGCGCGCTCATTTTTTGGCAGATCCGGCGCCGCGGCTTGTTTTTCGGCGCGACGGCGGCTCCGGGTATATCTCGATGCAGGCCAGCTCGCCAATGGCTGCGTCGAGGGCGGCCACCGCGTCGTCGATCCCAGCGCCGTTGGTTTCCAGCAGCTGCTCGGGCATGCCGTCCATGTATGACTGTTCCGCGTCCCTGATTTCCCCAAGCCGCCAAATCACGTCTTTGACGGCTTTGCGCCTTCCGAGCCTGGTGTCGAACCTTGGCGCCGCAGGCGCGGCCTTTATCTTCGCCACCTGCGGCATGCCCAGGCTTTCCCTCACCATGCGGGCAATCTCACCTGCCGCAGAAACGCCGCATGCCGCGCACCGCGCTTTGAACGCGGCCGCCAGATCTTTCGGCAGGGCCACGTTCACCTGTTGGTAGCGTGCCGAATTCCATCGCTGTTTTGCGTTCATTTGTCCCTCTCCAATCATACGTCCGGCTGTTGCTATGAGTATACTGATAGCAGTATGCGCGATGTTGGCCCCGGCCTCAAAAAGATCGCGCGCGGGCGCCCGCTCAGGCATATGTTTCCGGGTGCTTCAGGCGGTATGGCTCTCCTTTGAGCGAAAAGCAGCGGGCGTGGTGGAGGATCCTGTCCAGCATCGCGGCCGTCAGGGTCGCGTCGCCCAGCATCTCCGCCCATTCGGGTATCTGCCTGTTTGTGGTGAAAATGATCGACGCCCGCTCGTACGCGTCGCTGACGAAGTTGAAGAAGCGGTTGGCCTGATCCCGCGATATCGGCGTGTACCCAATCTCGTCGATAATCACGAGCTGCGCCTTCTTTATGTTCCGCAGCCGGAAGCCGGCCCCGCGCTCATGGCCGGCCCTGTCGAGGATGTCGATGAAGCCGTCCATTTTCTCGAAGCACACGGTGTACCCCTCGTCGATCGCGTGGAGCCCGATGCCCAGCGCCAGCATGGTCTTGCCCAGCCCGGGCGGCCCCGCGAGCAATATGTTGCCGTAGGAGTCGAGCCATCCGAGCTCCCTCAGCTGCCGTATCTGCCCATCCGTTATGCCCGACTCCAGCTCGGACGGGTCGAACTCCTCCAGCCGCCTGACAACCGGGGGGAAATGGGCGGCGGCGTAGTTGCGGTGCCTGCGCCGTGCGTTGCGCCCGCGGATTTCCATTTCAAGGAGGGCGGACAGGAACTCCCTGTGCGCGCTTTCCTCGCGCGCCGCGCTTTCAAGCAGATCCGCAAGGCCTTTTGAGGAATGCTTGATGCCGAATGTCCCCAGCATCCCGGCCAGCCGCTGTATCGTAGGTTTTTCGCTCATGCGCCGCCCCTTTCGCACCTGTCGTCGAACGCTTTCCCGTAGGCGTCCATGCTTTGCCGCTGGACGTCGGCGAATTCGTACGGCGCGCGGGAAACATACCCCGCCTTCACCTGCGCGTAGACCGCCTCGAACTGGCTGAACCTGTAGCGGGAACGCTCGCAGCAGATTCTCATCGTCTCGGACACTATGGCCTGCGCCGGCCGCTCCGAGTCCAGGAACCGCGACACGGCGGAAAGCTGCTGGCACAGGTGGCGGGGGTCTTCCTTTTTGAACCCGTTGACGAAATGCTGGAAATCGCAGCAGTTCCACTTGCGGCGCATGTCCTCGGCGACGGCGTTCCAGTTGCCGGGCTGCTCTTTCCTGTGTTCGTCGAGCCTGTTGACGCTGCCGCGGCGCTCATTTACGGTGTGGCTGCAGATATGCTCCCGGTCGCGGTCATATATATGCAGCTTGTTTGCGGCCACTTTGCAGCAGACGTCGGTGAAGCAGTATTTGCGCGGCACGGAATACTTGCACGACAAGTACTGCACGTACGGCATTGACCTCACCGTTGCCGCAGTGAAGCTCGACGGCGAGTTTTCATAGAGCGACGGGATCATCGGGCGCAGGGCCGCCTTCTCGATCCCGTCGAATATGTCGAGCGGGACGCGGAATGTCGCCTGGTGTATCCGCCGGTTCTTGCGCTCCACCCACCCCGGCAGGGTTCCCTGCGCATCCTCGATCCCCGCGAGCTTGCGGGCGCTGAAGTAGTTCTTTTTGACAAAACCGACAACATTTTCGATTGGCCCCTTGCTCTCAGGATCCGCCTTGTTGCACACCCACAGCTTCAGCTCCTGCTCCATGCAGAAATCCTTGAACGTCTGCGCCTCGATCACTTCGCCGTACGTTTCCGAGGCCACAAACACCGAGTCCTGGTCTATGACAAGCGTCCGCGGGCGCCCGCAGAGCTTTGCGAACCCTCTGTAGATCGCCCGGCACGCCTCCTCGGAGTTGTATTTGTGGTCTTGCGCGAACACGCAGATCATCCGGCTGTACCGCAGCAGCATGCACAGGAAGTGGATGCTATTGCCCTGTCCTATGCGCAGCTCGCCGAAGTCAAGCAGCGCCTGTTCGCCCGGCGGCGTGTCAAACACATAGTCGTATGTGCGTCCCGGCCTTTCGTTCCGCTCCACGATCTTGCTGTCC
>JAIRWW010000144.1 GCA_031268685.1 Azoarcus sp. | reverse complement strand
GTACTTCAAGGTATCGATTTCACCGTCCGGCGCGGCGAAATGATGTTTCTAGTCGGCCCCTCCGGCTCGGGAAAAACCACGCTGCTATCGGTCATGTGCGGAACCCTGCAAGCCGACGCTGGCGAGATCGTCGTTTTCGGTCAGGCGCTACAGACGATGGCGGATCGTCCTCTCACGCGATTCCGCGCCAAGCATGTTGGATTCATTTTCCAGCAGTTCAATCTGATTCCAAGCTTATCGGCCGGCGACAACGTCTCGGTTCCGCTCCTGATCCAAGGCCGGCATCGGAGCGAGGCGCTCGACAGGGCGCGCGAGGTCGTCGCCCAGGTTGGTCTTGCTGACAAGTTTGACGACTTGCCTACGCGCTTATCCGGCGGACAACAACAGCGTATCGCCATCGCGCGGGCATTAGTGCACGAACCGGATTTGCTGATCTGCGATGAACCAACGTCGGCGCTGGATTCGCATAACGGGCACTATCCTCCAAGTCAACGTTCGTGCGGGCGAATACGCCAACGTCGGAGCCGCCGCCCCATCCTGTTGGGAAATATCGACGATGTCTGGGTTCGTGCCGACATCGACGAACAGCTAGCGCCCCGCGTGATCCCCGGCAAGCCTGCGGTCGGCTATCTGAAGGGCGACGCTGCCCATCCCATCCCAATGGACTTCGTGCGGATCGAGCCCTACGTGATACCCAAGCAGTCGCTCACTGGCGCCAGTACGGAGCGGGTGGACACGCGCGTACTCCAAGTCATCTATCACTTCCGCAACCCATCGGATCGCCGCATCTATGCCGGTCAACAGATGGATTTGTTCATCGAGAACACGCCATGAGCATTCGCAGCGCATTCGTCATGGCCGCTTGCCTGCTTTTCGCCAGCTGCGCGACCGTAGGGCCGGATTATGTGCGGCCGGCCATGCCGAGTGCGGATCATTATCGAAACGCCTCGCCACAGCCGTTTGCAACGAACGTCCCGCGCATCGAGGCGTGGTGGCAGGTCTTCGGCGACGATGTTTTGAATCACCTTGAAGCGCAGGCCATTCAAAACAGTCCGCAGCTCGTCGCCGCCTTCGCTCGCATTCAACAAGCTCGCGCGCAGTTAGGCGTCTCAGCCGCGGATCGGTGGTCTTCCCTGAGTAGCGATGTAGCCGTCCAGGCGGCTGGCGAAACCGTCGGGCAATCCGTTCCAGGCTCAAGTGAAGTCGTCCGCACGATAGGCCACGGCTACACCCTGCCGCTGTCAGCCACCTATGAAATCGACCTGTGGGGACGGATACGCCGGGCGATGCAAAGCGCACAGGCCAATGTCGAGGCCAGCCAGGCAGATCAGCGCGGCGTGCTGCTGGCGCTGACGGCGGACATCGCCCGCTACTACTTCGCGCTCAAGCAGATCAATGCTGAATTGCAAGTAGTCAGAGACACCGCGCGCAGCCGCCAAGAGGAAGTGGAAGTATATGGCGAATGATGCGCGAGGACAGGAAGCCGTGGCCGAAGTCGGTGGAGAACAAGGGGTGCCGCAGCTCGATGCGGGATTGGGAAGGGATGACGTTGCAATTACGTTTGTCGGTCACGCAACGTTTTTGATCCAAACGCCGACCGCCAACATTCTGACGGACCCGATGTGGTCCGGGCGAGCCAGTCCTGTTCAATGGCTAGGCCATGTCCGAGTGAGGGTACCGGGGATTGCTTTCGATGATCTTCCAAGGATAGACCTGATCCTGATGAGTCATAACCACTATGACCATCTCGACAAAGACACGCTGCTCAAGATTCGGCGAAAGTTCTCCCCAAAAGTGATCGTGCCGACAGGCGACAAGGCGCTCGTTGAATCCATCGGGTTCACTGACGTTCGAGAACTCGATTGGTGGGACGATGTGCAGATCGATCCGCTGCTAAAGATCACGTTCGCGCCCACCCAACACTCGTCTGCGCGCGGCCTCTTTGACCGCGACAAGAGCCTGTGGGGCAGCTACATGATTCAAAGCGGCGACAGCCGCATCTACTTCGGCGGCGACGCGGGCTACTCGAAGCACTACAAGGACATCGGAATCCGACTTGGAGCGCCGGACGTATCGCTGCTCGGTATCGGTGCCTATGAGCCTCAGTGGTTCATGAAACCGATGCACATGAATCCTATGGAGGCCGTCAAAGCCCATCAAGACATGGATTCAAAGCTGAGCATCGCCATGCACTTCGGAACGTTCCATATGAGCGCCGAAGCGTTCGATCAGCCCAAGGCAGACCTCAAGACTGCTCTCTCGGCAGCAGGCGTCGGGGAAAGCCATTTCATTGCCCTTGAAGAAGGCGAGACGTTCGTTCACTCACCGGGCAAGTCCGGGCCGGACTGAACCTTGGGGACCTTCGCTTGCCCAGCCGGATTGAAAGCCGACCGCGACCACTACCGGATTCCTTGAGGATCGAACCAAGACGCGCCAAGTGTGCGCGGACGGTTTCACGACGGGCGAGCGGTGACAAAACAGTCGCCCTGCTCACCGCCTTACCTATAGCGACTCATCTTCGGATTGATCCTAAAAACCGCAGTTGAGGCCGATTGTATTGCCTGGGCCGATAAATCCGCCGTCATTCCCGCGCAGGCGGGAATCCAAGAATCTTGCGACGTGCGTGGAATTCTGGATTCCCGCCTGCGCGGGAATGACGGCGCAAATCGGCTGGTGTGGACTCACCCGTCGGGTGAGTCGTTTTCGGCTGACAAATTGCTGTTTTTTATACATATTCCTCATGTTCATGATGGTCAACTGCGATTTCCAGGTTGATTCCAATCAGAGAGAGAGAGAGAGAGGGTTTGCATCGTCTGGACAAGCACAGCGCAGCCCGAGAGTCGAACCTCTGGCGCGAAGCGCCGCAAGCCAGAGCCTTCCTCGGAGAGGAAGACTTGATCTGGCTTCCCTCGTCGAGGGAGGTGGCACGCGGCTTTCGCCGCGTGCCGGAGGGAGTGGGTGCGGAGAGAGGGCAGGAAATGACGCTCGTTGTCTCTGTCACGGTCGTTACTCCTTCCGACTCGCCTTCGGCGAGCCACCTTCCTCAAGAGGAAGGCGCTGTCTTGCGGCGCTTCGCGCCGGCGGGTTCAACTCCCGGACGATGCAAGCTGATTGGAATCAATCCGAAGAGGAACCGCTATATCATTTCTGGTGGCTTGAGGTTGTTGTTCGCATCCTGAGCAGCCCAAGTCTCGAATTTCCCGTGAATGGCGTGCCGCCTCACCGCTCACAATACGCGGCGGTGATCCCGATCCGCTCATGTCCCAGTTCCCAACTGATCGTCTGCCGCGCCTGAGTGTTGATCAGCCAGATGATTCAACGCCGGAAACACGTCTTTCTTGAAGATGCGCCTGATTTGCGCGAGGCTGGCCTGCCGGACGATCAAATCGATGAGCATGTGTCCAACTCCTGTTGAAGAGTTGGATGCGATGATCGTTCCGTGAACCGCGCTCTTCCAGCAAAAATACGGTATTTTTGTACCGTTTTTGACTGGTGGTCAGTGGATTTCGCTGGATGTGACTGGATCAAGAATAGATAAAAATCATGAACCAGATCAACCGTTTGCAACCTTCCCTGGATGTCGACAGAGGTCGCTGGAAAGTCGAAATGGAGCGGGAAACGAGTCTCGAACTCGCGACCTCAACCTTGGCAAGGTTGCGCTCTACCAACTGAGCTATTCCCGCGAAAAAACGAGTGCGCATTATATAAGCTTTACGCGGTCTGTCAACGTGTATGCTACCGATTTTATACTCGGCGTCCTTTCCGTGAGAGCGACGGCTGGGTTCTGTCCCACGGAGCTTTGCAGTCTTGCGCAAATTTGCGCTGGCGCTTTGCGTCACAACCGCATTTTCACTGTTTCAGCCAGATCAGCGACGCCATGCGTCCGGTCTGGCCATCGCGGCGATGGGAATAAAAGCGCTCTGTCTCGCTCATCGTGCAGAAATCGCCGCCGAACACGCGCATGATGCCCTGCTTTGCCAGACGTTGCCGGGCGAGCAGGTAGAGGTCGGCCAGCCACTTGCCGCTGCTGGACGGGCAGAATGCTTCGGCAGCGCCTGAATCAGCGGCGACGAAGGCTGCGCGTACCTCACCGCCGACCTCGAACGTTTGCGGGCCGATGGCCGGGCCGAGCCAGGCCAGTAAATTCCGGCCCGGCGTCTCCATCGCCGCAACCGTCGCTTCCAGCACCCCGGCGAGCAGGCCGCGCCAGCCGGCGTGCGCGGCGG
>JAIRWW010000065.1 GCA_031268685.1 Azoarcus sp. | reverse complement strand
CTTCAGGCCGATGTCACCGCCTATGGCGAAACGCACAAGGCCATGTTGAAACATTTTGGCTTCGTCGGCCCGCCGGGCATCGTCTTTTTTGATGCCGCCGGTCGTCCGCGCAATGACTTGCGCGTAACCGGCTTCATGCCGCCAGCGAAATTCGCGGCTCTGCTGGATCGCGCACTGTAGGCGCTTTCGGCCTACAATCGGCCTTTCCCATCATTCTTCCCTTTTCCTTTCATGTTCTCCGGTATCGTGGCCACGGTTGGCCGTATTGAACAGACCGAAGTTTTGGGCGACGGATTGCGGCTCACTGTCGACGTCGGCAGCCTTGATTCCAGCGATGTCGCCATCGGCGACAGTATCGCTGCCAGCGGCGTTTGCCTTACCGTAATCGAACACGCGGGCAATCGAGTGAAGTTCGATGTGTCGCGCGAAACGCTCGATTGCACGGTCGGTCTTGATCGCGTCGGCAATAAGCTCAATCTCGAAAAAGCGCTCGCGCTCTCCGACCGCCTCGGCGGGCACCTTGTCACCGGACACGTGGACGGTATCGGCGAAGTCGTCAGTTTCGCGCCAGTCGCCGAAAGTTTTGAACTGGTAGTGCGCTCGCCGGAAGCCATCGCCGCTTACATCGCGCGCAAAGGTTCGATCACCGTCAATGGCGTGAGCCTGACGGTAAATTGGGTGCGAGGACGCGAGTTTTCGATCAACCTGATTCCGCACACAATCGAAATCACCACCCTCAAGGATTTGCAGGCAGGCAGCAAGGTCAACCTCGAAATCGACCTCATCGCACGTTATGTCGAACGCATGATGGCGTGGCGTAATGGAGAGGATGCGCTTTCTCCCTGACGGGGCAGTTTTCCATCGGCCCGCCAGCTTCCACCGTTTTTCCATACCCGAAGCCCGGTTTCCCCATCGGCGCGCCGATGCTCGTTTCTCCCTTGAAAAACGAAATTTCAAACAGGAGCACGCTCCACGATGAATGCACAAGTCCAGTCTTTTCCCATTCCGCTCACTCTCCAGACGCCGGAATGCAGAAAATCCGCCACGCTGGCGCCAATCTCCGAAATCATCGCCGAGATCAAGGCCGGGCGCATTGTAATCCTGGTCGATGAAGAAGACCGCGAAAACGAGGGCGACCTGCTTATGGCCGCCGAGTTCGTTACGCCGGAAGCAATCAACTTCATGGTCACGCACGGCCGCGGTCTCGTCTGCCTGACACTCACAGCCGAACGCTGCAAACAGCTCGGACTCGAACAGATGGTGGACGACAACCGCGCACCGCACGGCACCGCGTTTACCGCTTCGATTGAAGCCGCCACCGGCGTGACGACCGGCATTTCCGCCCACGACCGCGCTCGCACGATACAGGTAGCCGTCGCTCGCCACGCCAGGCCGGAAGACATCGTTGCGCCCGGCCACATCTTTCCGCTTACCGCCAAGAACGGCGGCGTGCTGATCCGCGCCGGCCACACCGAGGCCGGATGCGATCTCACCCAACTCGCCGGGCTGGAACCGGCAGCGGTAATCTGCGAAGTGCTCCGGGAAGACGGCAGCATGGCTCGGCTGCCCGACCTGATCGGATTCGCCCAAAAACATGGTCTCAAGATCGGCGCTATCCGCGATCTCATCGAATACCGCGCCGCCAACGAACGTCTGGTGGAAAAAATCGCCGACAAAGAAATAGATACGCCATATGGGCGCCTGCGCCTTGCGGCGTTCCGCGACACGACCTCTGGCGACGTGCACTTCGCGGTCTACCACGGCGACATCCACCCCGAGCGCGAGACTTTTGTCCGCGTGCATGAGCCAGTTTCTTTCGTCGACTTTCTCGACGCCACCAACGCCGGTCATACTTTTCCGATCGGCCAGGCGTTGGCCGGGCTGGCCGAAGCCGAAGCAGGCGTGATCGTGCTTCTTTACCGCCCGCAAAGCGGGCAGGAGTTGCTCGACCGTCTCATAGGCCAGGGCACACCACAAGCGCGCTGGGATGCGCGCTTGTCCGGCGTCGGCGCGCAAATCCTGCGCAATCTCAACGTCGGCAAGATGCGCGTATTGGCAAGTCCGCGCAAGATACCCAATATGGGCGGTTTCGGTCTCGAAATCACAGGCTTCCTCGCGCATTTGGCGCCGGAAGACGATAAAGATGCCATCGCCCGAACCGACGACGCCGATCCGGGCGAGACCGCCTGACGGCATCCGTTTTTTCCCCTGCACGGAGCATCATGGATCACCACAACGACATCGCCGATTACGATACCGGCTTCAATGGACAGGGACTGCGCATCGGCGTGGTCATGAGCCGCTTCAACCGCGACGTGGGCGACGGGCTGCTGTCTGCCTGCCTCGACGAACTGCTCGCCCTCGGCGTTTCTTCCAAATCGATCCGCATCGCCACCGTCCCCGGTGCACTCGAAATTCCCTTGGTGTTGCAGCGCCTCGCCCGCAGCGGCCAGTTCGACGCCCTCGTCGCGCTGGGCGCGGTAATTCGCGGCGAGACCTATCACTTTGAACTGGTTTCCAACGAAGCCGCCGC
>JAIRWW010000302.1 GCA_031268685.1 Azoarcus sp. | reverse complement strand
CGACGGACGGTACAGATTACCGATCATCGTACCAAGAAGGATTTCGTGGCCTTCGTCCAATATCTGCTTGAACAGGTCTACGCGACGGCGCATCGCATTCATCTTGTGCTCGACAATCTCAACACGCATTTCCGCAAGTGTTTCGAGGAAGTGCTCGGAGTCCGGGCGGCAAACAAATTACTGCGACGCGTGGTCTTTCACTACCCCCCGAAGCACGCCAGCTGGCTCAACATGGCGGAAATCGAAATCGGCGTTCTTGACCGCCAATGCCTGAATCGGCGCTTGCCCAACCGGAACACGCTCGCCCGTGAAGTCGAGGCATGGCAACGACGCCGAAACGACGAGCAGCGATGTATCCAGTGGACGTTCTCTCGGCAAGACGCAGATCTTAAAATGGCCCGGTATTACGTCTCGTAATTAATGAGGCAGGATACTAGTCTTACTGTGTCAAGTTGTATAAATTCCTGCCGATAAAGATGTTATCCGTATTGACAGGAGGAAGTGATGGAGAATCTGGCGGAATTTGAGCAATATCTTGATCACCTGTGCGAGGTACTGCACCGGGTTGAACGCAGCATTGGATTGAAGGACTACTGCCGAGGGCTGATGCTGCCGATTGCCCGCAAGAGCGTCGAACCGCTGGCGGCCTGCTCCGATCCGTTGCACGTTGCGGCCAAGCACCAATCGATGCACCATTTTGTCGCCAAGTCCGAGTGGTTGGACACGGCAGTCATGGAGCGCGTGCGCGATTGGGTGATTCCGACGTTGGGGCTGGATCATGGCTGTTACTGGATCGTTGACGATACGGGCTTTCCGAAGAAAGGGAAGCACTCGGTCGGCGTTGCCCGGCAATACTGCGGCCAGTTGGGCAAACAGGACAACTGCCAAGTGGCGGTCAGTTTGTCGCTGGCGAGTGCGCAAGGCAGCGTTCCTATCGCGTATCAACTGTACCTTCCCAAGGATTGGGCGGCCGATCCAGAGCGACGCAAGACGACCGGCGTTCCAGCGGACATTGCCTTCGCCACCAAGCCTGAGATCGCCTTGGCGCAGATATGTCAGGCCCTAGCTTCCGGGGTGCGCCGGGGCGTCGTGTTGGCGGACGCCGGCTATGGCGATGAGACCGCGTTTCGCGACGGCATCACGGACATGGGCCTGCTGTACGCAGTCGGCATCCGGCCAGCAACCACGGTTTGGGCACCGGGGACGGCGCCGTTGCCACCCAAACCCTGGGGCGGTCGCGGTATTCGACCGACCCGATTGCGTCGGGAGCCGGGTCACGAACCCGTGGCCGTGAAGGCGCTGGCGATGGCTTTGCCGCCAGGGGCTTACGACTCGGTGACTTGGCGGGAAGGCACCCACACCCACCTGACCTCCCGTTTCGCTGCGTTGCGCGTCCGCCCCGCTCACCGGGATTACCTGGGCACCGAGATGCGCCCGGAGGAATGGCTGCTGATCGAATGGCCCGACGGAGAAGCTGAACCCACCAAGTACTTTCTTTCGACAGCACCGGCCGACGCCACCACGAAGCAATTGGCCTTCGTAGCCAAGATGCGTTGGCGCATCGAACGGGACTACCAGGAACTCAAACAGGAGTTTGGCCTTTCGCATTACGAGGGCCGCGGTTGGCAGGGGTTCCATCATCACGCTACCCTCTGCATTGCCGCCTACGGTTATCTTGTCGCTCAACGCCAAAAACATCGCGTCTCCAAAAAAAACTTCGTCCGACCAGAAGCGTCTGCCTTACCCAACGATTACGTCCCTCGCGGCCGGAGGACGAGCGCAGCGCCATGTACCTGACTCGATTCCGACCTTGCGTGTCCTCATTGCCCAAGCAATCGTGGGCAGGTTCCGTCTATGCCTCTGTTGTGGCTGTGGCTGTGGCTGTGGCTGTGGCAGTCATTCTATTTGACACAGTAAGACTAGGAGAGTGGCTAGACAATTATGGTTTCCCGATTCCCAAGAAAGACCAGTTGCCGCTCGCGCCGAGCGACGAGAGTAATCTGTCTGCGCCAGCGGGGCATCGCTACCCGTTGCTCGTCCATATGCCGGATCATGATGCGCCCCTCCTGTACGCGGCTCTCATACTGATGGCGGAGCAGTCCTCGCAGGTCGGTGTACACCATGTGGCTGCAGTGCTTGCGGCCCAATGCACGCCCGACGCGCTTGCCAGGCACCTGGGCACGCAGTTGCGCGTGCGCTTGCCGGGCCAGACGGAAACGACCCGGTTCCGCTTCTGGGATCCGCGCGTAATGCGCGTGCTGTTTCGAGAATTCATGCCGATCCGGATTCGTACTTTGTTCGGGCCGGTGCGGATATGGGCGTATATGGATTTTCTCGACAAACTGCGTGTGATCGAAAACCGCAACCCCGTGCCCGGCAGCACGCCGCCCACGTTGATGCCGGCGGACGTCGCCCGTCTCAAACTCAATCCGGACGTAAACCGGGCCATGGGTTTCCTTCAGGGGCACCGCGCGCTCTGGACGGAGACCCTGGATCTCGAATT
>JAIRWW010000204.1 GCA_031268685.1 Azoarcus sp. | reverse complement strand
CGACGGGGCCGCATGATAAACTGCCCGGCCTTCGCTCGCCGCATCGGGCAATTTCCCCGCAAGAACGTACATACATGAAATCCGCCGAAATCCGAGAAAAATTCCTGAAATTCTTCGAGTCCAAGGGCCATCGGGTCGTGGCTTCCAGTTCGCTCGTGCCGCACGACGATCCAACGCTGCTCTTTACCAACGCGGGCATGAACCAGTTCAAGGACGTGTTTCTGGGCTTCGACAAACGGCCTTACAGCCGCGCCGCGACCAGCCAGAAATGCGTGCGCGCCGGGGGTAAGCACAACGACCTGGAAAACGTCGGCTACACCGCCCGGCACCACACTTTTTTCGAGATGCTCGGTAATTTCAGCTTCGGCGACTATTTCAAGCACGACGCCATCCACTACGCCTGGGAACTCCTCACCGGCGTTTTCGGGCTGCCGAAGGACAAACTCTATGTCACCGTCTATGCCGAAGACGACGAAGCGCACGGCATCTGGACGAAAGAAATCGGCCTTGCGCCGGATCGCGTCATCCGCATCGGCGACAACAAGGGCGCGCGCTACGCTTCCGACAATTTCTGGATGATGGGCGACACCGGCCCCTGCGGCCCCTGCACCGAGATTTTCTATGACCACGGCCCGGAAATCCCCGGTGGACTGCCTGGCACACCGGAAGAAGACGGCGACCGCTACATCGAAATCTGGAACAACGTCTTCATGCAGTTCAACCGCGACGAAGCGGGCGTCATGCATCCGCTGCCGCGCCCGAGCGTCGATACCGGTATGGGACTGGAGCGCATTTCCGCCGTGTTGCAGGGTGTGCATTCCAATTACGAAATCGATTCGTTCCAACATCTCATCCAGGCGGCGGCGCGGGAAACGTCGAGCGCGGACATGGCGAATCCCAGCCTCAAAGTGCTCGCCGACCATATCCGCGCCTGTGCCTTTCTCATTGCCGACGGAGTGATTCCCGGCAACGAAGGGCGTGGCTACGTCCTGCGCCGCATCGTCCGCCGCGCCATCCGGCACGGCTACAAGCTCGGGGCGCGGGCCGCATTTTTCCATCGCCTCGTGCCCGATCTCGTCGCCGAAATGGGGGTGGCTTATCCGGAACTGGCCGCTGGCGAAAAACGCATCGCGGAAGTTCTGAAAACCGAGGAAGAACGTTTCTTCGCCACCATCGAAAACGGCATGGCGATATTGGAAAACGAACTCGCCGCGCTGAAAACGAAGCGCCTCGACACATTCGATGGCGAAACCGCCTTCAAATTGCACGACACCTACGGCTTCCCGCTCGACTTGACCGCCGACGTCTGCCGCGAACACGGCGTTGCCGTCGATGCTGCCGCGTTCGATGCCGCCATGGCGCGGCAAAAAGAGCAGGCCCGCGCGGCAGGCAAGTTCAGGATGACCCTTAACCTCGATTACGCGGGCGAAAATACCGCCTTCCACGGTTACGAGACGCTCGAAACCACGGGCAAGATCCTCGCGCTCTACAAAGACGGCGTGTCCGTTGGGCAACTGAACGAAGGCGAATTCGGCGTCGTCGTGCTCGATAGCACCCCGTTCTACGCCGAATCCGGCGGGCAGGTCGGCGACCGTGGCGAACTGAAAGGCGCGGGCCTTTTCGCCGTCGAGGACACGCAGAAAATCCAGGCTGCCGTTTTCGGCCATCACGGCATTGTCAAGACAGGCAGGATCGAAGCCGGGCAAACCGTTACGGCGAAAGTCGACGCTGCCGCCCGCGCCGCTACCGCCCGCAACCACTCCGTCACCCACCTGATGCACAAGGCGTTGCGCGAAGTCCTGGGCGCGCATGTGCAGCAAAAAGGCTCGCAGGTCGATCCCGAGAAAACCCGTTTCGACTTCGCCCACAATGCGCCGGTGAGCGCGGCGGAAATCCTCGCCGTGGAAGAAAAGGTCAACGCCGAAATCCTCGTCAACACCGCGGTTGAAGCCGTCGTCATGTCGCTGGAAACTGCGCAAAAAACCGGCGCGACGATGCTCTTTGGCGAAAAATACGGTGACAGCGTGCGGGTGCTCTCCATCGGCACGTCAAAAGAATTCTGCGGCGGCACGCACGTTGCTCGCACCGGCGACATCGGCCTCTTTAAAATCGTCGCGGAAACAGGCGTCGCCGCTGGCGTGCGCCGTGTCGAAGCCGTCACCGGCCTGGGCGCGCTCCGCTACACGCAGACGCAGGAACAGCGGGTCGCGGGCATCGCGGCGCTGTTGAAATCGCAGTCCGACGATGTGGCCGAGCGTGTCGCCAGCCTCATCGAGCATGCGCGGGGGCTGGAAAAGGACGTGGCGAAGCTGAAATCCAGGCTTGCAGGAAGCCAGGTCGATGATCTGCTGGGACAAGCGGTGGAGATTAGCGGCGGCTGCGGCAGCGGCGCGAAGTTGCTGACTGCCACGCTGGAAGGCGTCGATCCGGCAAGTTTGCGGGAGACGCTGGACAAGTTGAAGGACAGGCTCAAGTCGGCGGCCATCGTGCTGGCGACCGTGCGGGATGGAAAAGTGAGTTTGATCGCGGGAGTCACTGCCGATCTAACAGCAAGGCTAAAGGCCGGGGAACTGGTGAACTTTGTCGCGCAACAGGTCGGCGGTAAGGGCGGCGGCAGGGCGGACATGGCGCAGGCGGGGGGAACAGAGCCGGAGAAGCTGGCGGGGGCGCTGGCAGGGGTGAAGGCGTGGATAGAAGAAAAATGATAAAAGAGCATGAACGCCGCTTGCTGATATGATTGCCAACTTGGTAATTATTTTTTGAAAGCCTGCTTTGTCGCGGAAACGGCCCCGCTGCATCGATGTCCCATGAGTGTCTGAAGAAAAACTGACCGAGGCGGCCATCGGCTACAATCGGTCATATCAAGTAAGTACAATACAATTTACTGCCCAGAAACAATAATGCCGAAAGCCGAAGTAGCGATCATCAACAAACTGGGGCTGCATGCGCGCGCCTCGGCCAAGCTCGCGCAATTGGCAGGCAACTTTGCCGCCGATGTCTGGCTCGAACGCAATGAACGCCGGGTCAACGCCAGGAGCATCATGGGCCTGATGATGCTGGCGGCTTCCCGGGGAACGGTTGTCGCCATCGAAACCGAGGGCGAGGACGCACAGGAAGCTTTGAAGTGTATCGTCGAATTGATCGCCAACCGCTTCGACGAAGAAGAATGAGGAGAGCGCCGCGATGAGTTTTACCGTGCATGGCTTGCCAGTCTCGCAAGGCATCGCCATTGGCCATGCACATCTGGTTTCACATGCGCTGCTGGAAGTCAATCACTATCACATCGCGCCACGCCACCTTGCCGCCGAACTGGATAGGCTCGACAGCGCGATTGCCAACGTGGAAGGCGAACTGCTCGGTCTCAAGACCGCAGCCACCGCCGCGCAGCCCCACAGCGAAGTCGGCGCGTTCATCGACTTGCAGCGGATGATGCTGGCCGATCCGGTGTTGATAGATGCGGCGCGGGCGCGGATCGAAGAACACAATTACAACGCCGAATGGGCGCTGGTGCAGCAAATGGAGACGGTGGTCGAGCAGTTCCGCCAGATCGAAGACCCCTATTTGCGCGAACGCCATGCCGACGTGGTGCAGGTGGTCGAGCGTCTGGTCAAGGCGCTGCTCGGCGTTCCCGGCCACTTGCCTCCCAAGCGCAAGGACGGCCTGGGCACGGTCGTCGTCGCCCACGACCTGTCGCCCGCCGACACCATCGGTTTCCGCGATCACATCGCCGGATTCATTACCGACGCTGGCGGCCCCACCAGTCATACCGCCATCGTTGCGCGCAACCTGGGCATTCCGGCAATCGTCGGCCTGCATCATATCCGCGACCTGTTGCATGACAATGAGCTAATCATTGTCGATGGCACGCGCGGCATCGCCATCATCGGTCCCGACGACAGCATCGTCGAAGAATATCTGCTGCGCCGTTCGGCGCTGGAGCTGGAACGCTCCAAACTCAAGCGCCTGCGCGATACGCCGGCATCCGCCCTCAGCGGCGAACTCATCCAGTTGTTCGCCAACATCAGCGGCTTGCAGGATGTCGCCCAAATCAAAGAAACCAACGCCGACGGCGTGGGGCTTTTCCGAACCGAATTTCTTTTCATCGACCGCGACACACTGCCCGACGAAGACGAGCAATACGAAACCTATCGCGCCGTGCTCAAGGCTGCTGGCGGCAAGCCTGTGACCGCCCGCACCTTCGACATCGGCGCGGACAAAATGCTCGCCGGTAAAAGCCGCGACGAGCCAAATCCGGCGCTCGGCCTGCGCGCGGTGCGTTATTCGCTGGCCGAACCCAAGGCTTTCCTCACGCAGTTGCGCGCCCTGCTGCGGGCCTCGGTGCATGGCAAGCTCCAGGTCATGATGCCGATGCTCGCGCATGCCGACGAGATCGACCAGATGCTGATCCTGGTCGAAAAGGCCAAGGAAGAACTGCGCGACGAAAAACTCAAATTCGATGAAGCCCTGCCCATCGGCGGCATGGTGGAAGTTCCAGCCGCCGCGCTCGCGCTGGGCATGTTCGTGCGCCGGCTTGCTTTTCTGTCGATCGGCACCAACGATCTCATCCAGTACACACTGGCGGTCGACCGCGCCAACGAAGCGGTCGTACACCTTTACGACCCGCTTCACCCCGCCGTGCTGCGGCTGATCTCCGGCACCATCCAGACGGCGCAGCGCGCCGAACTGCCTGTATCGGTATGCGGCGAGATGGCCGGCAATGCCGCCTATACGCAGCTGCTGCTCGGCATGGGCCTGCGCAGCTTTTCGATGCATCCGGCACGCATCCTTGAAATCAAGCAGCAAATCCTGCGAGCCGACCTCGCCGATCTCGCGCCAAAAGTGCAGCGCATCCTCAAAATGGACGAACCAGCCCGCATCAGAGATGCGGTAGAAAAACTGGCAGGGTGAAGACCGGCCGCGGGCGTTCGTTTTATCCTGCCTTTTATCCTGCTGTTGCGACGATTGCCTGATTGACAAGGCGTGTGCCGGGAGTTTAAAATTGTCAGCTTTCCGTTTGGGGCAGGGTTTCGGTGCGGCCCCGATAGTCCAGAGGTTTTACATGAAAACGTTTTCAGCCAAGCCGCACGAAGTTCAGCGCGACTGGTATGTCATTGATGGCGCGGACAAGGTGCTCGGCCGTCTCGCCGCCGAAGTGGCCCGCCGGCTGCGCGGCAAGCACAAGCCCATCTATACCCCGCACGTCGATACCGGCGACTACATCGTCGTGGTCAACGTCGATAAGCTTCGCGTGACCGGCAACAAGGCGCTCGACAAAAAGTATTACCGCCACTCAGGCTATCCGGGCGGCATTTACGAAACCAGTTTCGCAAAATTGCAGCAACGCTTTCCTGCGCGTGTGCTGGAAAAAGCCGTCAAAGGCATGCTGCCGAAAGGGCCGCTCGGCTATGCGATGCTGAAAAAGCTGAAGTGCTATGCGGGCGCCGAACATCCGCACAGCGCCCAGCAGCCCAAAGTTCTTGAAATCTGAGGATCCCGCAGATGGCTGTTACCTACAACTACGGAACCGGGCGGCGCAAAACCGCTGTCGCCCGCGTGTTCATCAAGTCGGGCACTGGCAATATCGTCGTAAACGGCAAGCCGCTCGATGAATTCTTCTCCCGCGAAACTGGCCGGATGATCGTGCGCCAGCCCCTCGTGCTCACTGGCAACGAAGAGCGGTTCGACATCATGGTCAATGTCGTCGGCGGCGGCGAATCCGGTCAGGCCGGTGCGGTTCGCCACGGAATCACCCGTGCGCTGATCGACTACGACATCGAACTGAAAACCAGCCTGCGCGCCGCGGGTTTCGTGACGCGCGATGCGCGCGAAGTCGAACGCAAAAAGGTCGGCCTGCACAAAGCCCGCCGCGCCAAGCAGTTCTCGAAACGCTGATCTCTGGCAAAGGCGCATTCGGAGAAGCCCATTTGGGGAAACCCATTCCGGGAAACTCGTTTGGGTACTCTCCGCACAGTTTCATTTGTGCTGCGCGCTTGTCAAAGAGTATTTTCAGTGGGATCAAGGGCTTCGGCGGCTTCAGCCCGGGTAGCTGGAAATTGTTCAGAGTTTTTGTAGCAGAAAAAGCCGTCCTTTCGGGCGGCTTTTTTCTTTAGCCGCGCGATAATCCACGATTTACGCCCCTCCGTGGCGGGTGAGGAAAGACCATGATCAAGGCAGGCATTGTCGGCGGCACCGGCTACACCGGCGTTGAACTCTTGCGGATACTGGCCGGGCATCCGGCGGTGAAATTGACCGCCATCACTTCGCGCGGCGAAGCCGGGCAACTCGTATCCGACATGTTTCCGAGCTTGCGGCGGCGGGTGGATTTGCGTTTCGTCGCGCCAGAAGATGCTGCGCTCGGCCAGTGCGACGTCGTATTTTTCGCCACGCCCAACGGCGTAGCCATGAAACAGGCGGCGGCGCTGCTGGCCGCGGGAGTGA
>JAIRWW010000188.1 GCA_031268685.1 Azoarcus sp. | reverse complement strand
CTCAAAGCCAGCCGCCGCACGCCGCTTTTCAACGGGGCGCTGGAATGCCGCTTGTTTGAATACAAAATCGTCGCCGGAGGGATGCGCACTGGCTGATTATGCGCTGGCTGATTATTGCTGTTAGCCCTCAGCCGCCAGGCTTCGCGCGCGCTATGCGCGTCACTTCCGGTACATGCCGTACCCGGCGCATGACTCTGGCAAGATGGTGGCGGTCGCGCACCTGCAAGGTCATGTGCAGGATGACGTGGGGCGCTTCCCCCTGATCCATGACCGCGCTCTGGATGTTGCAATCGTCGGCGGCAATGGCGTTGGCGATACGCACCAGCATGCCGTGCCCCGGACGACAGAGAATGCGGATCGTCACGTCGAAAAGCCGGGTTTCATCCGGCTCCCAGTCGGCGTCCACCCAGCGTCCCAGGTTGCCGCGCATGCGGGTGGCGACGGGGCAATCCTGCATATGGATTTCCAGCCCATGTCCGCGGCGAATGACGCCGATCACGGCGTCGCCTGGAATCGGCTGGCAACATCGCGCCAAGTGCATGATGCCGCCTTCGCCGCCGTGGATCTTGAGCCGTGGCATGGCGACGCTTTCGCCCTTGCCACTGGCGCCGCCCACGCGCTCCTGGGCAAGCAGCAAACGGCGCGCTACCGCTACCGGCATGCGATTGCCCAGGCCGATATCCGCGTAGATATCGCTGATGCTGGCGACGCCACGATCACGCAAAAAACGATCCCAGGCGGCGGGCGCGATTTTGTCGACGGTAAAACCGTGCGGGCGCAGTGCCAGATTCAGCAGGCGCTCGCCCAGGCTCACGGCTTCGTCCTGCTGCTTGTTTTTCATGAAGTGACGAATCCTGGCCCTCGCCCGCCCTGTGCGTACATAGGAAAGCCAGGCCGGATTGGGGCTGGGATAGGCCGATGTGATGATTTCGACCTGATCGCCGCTTTGCAATTCGGTGTTGAGCGGCTGGTGATCGGAATTGATCCGGCAGCCGACGCAGCGATGGCCTACATCGGTATGCACGGCATAGGCGAAATCGACCGGGGTGGAGCCGCGCGGCAGGGTAAAAATACGCCCCTTGGGCGAGATGACGAAAACCTCTCCGGGAAACAGGTTGACTTTGACCTGTTCGAGAAACTCGCTCGCACCGCCCGAATTCATCTGTAAATCAAGCAGGGATTGCAGCCAGGCATGGGTTTGCTGCTGCAATTCATTGATGTTTTTATCGTCTTCCTTGTAGAGCCAATGCGCGGCAACGCCAGATTCGGCGATGCGATGCATTTCGCGGGTGCGGATCTGCACTTCGGCAAGCACGCCGCCGGGACCTATCAAGGTCGTGTGCAGGCTGCGGTAGCCGTTTTCGCGCGGAATGGCGATGTAATCTTTGAAACGGTCGGGGTAAGGCTGGTAGATCGAGTGCAGGGCGCCAAGCGCCAGATAGCAGGCGGATACGTCTGGAACGATGAGGCGAAAACCATGAATGTCGTATACGTGGGAAAAAGCGCGGCGCTTTTCTCCGGCGGCATAATTGTGGCGCGCTTCGGCCAGAGCGTAATTGTGGCGTGCTTCGACTATTCTTTCCGCCATTTTGCGGTAGATGCTGTAGAGGCGCTTTTCGCGCCCATGCACCTCGGCTTCGACGCCCCATTGCGGCAGGCGCTCCTCGATCCCGGCCTGGAGTTGGGCAAGCAGGCGGCGACGGTTACCGCGCTCGGCGGCAACGGCGCGGGAAAGCACGCGATGCCGCCATGGGTATTTATTGACGAACGCCAGATCCTCCAGTTCCTGGAAAACACCGTCCACCCCGAGGCGGCGGGCGATAGGCGCATAGATTTCCAGCGTCTCGCTGGCGATGCGCCGGCGCTTGTCCGGGCGCATCACGAAAAGGGTGCGCATGTTGTGCAGGCGGTCGGCAAGCTTGATGAGAATCACCTGCAAATCGTTGCTCATGGCCAGCAGCATTTTGTAAAAATTGGCTGCCTGCGCTTCTTCGTGGGAGCGGAACTGGAGCTTGTCGAGCTTTGAGAGGCCATCGACCAGATCGGCGGCGGTCTGGCCGAAGCGTTCGGCTATCTCGGCCTTGGAGATGTAGGTGTCTTCGACGACATCGTGCAACAAGGCTGCGCACAGGGCATGGGCATTGAGATGCCAGTCGGCAACGATGGAAGCGACCGCGAGCGGGTGGACGATGTACAGTTCGCCGCTTTTGCGCGTCTGGCTGCCGTGCGCCTCGGCGGCAAAGTGATAGGCTGCCTCGATGCGGGTAATGTCTTCGCATCTGAGGTAGACGGCGATTTTTTCTTTCAGAAGCGCAAAAAGCGGATCAGCCGGCGCCTCGGCATCGGCCAGTGGCGCGGAAGGCGGACAAAGAGGCTCTTCGGAGCCGGCAGACGCGGCAGGCGCTACGGCAGCCGGCCTGGAACCGGCTGCTTGAGGGGCGTGCGCATGGGCGGACTCCATGGATGCACCCCCGGGTCGCTTCTATGCCTGACCGCGATTCAACATTTCCAGCCCGACCTTGCCCACTTCGACTTCCTTGAGCGCGATAACGGTGGGTTTGTCGTGGTTGGCCGGATCCAGTTCAATCTGCGGCGTGCCGCCGATGGTGATCTGGCGGGCGCGATAAGCCGCCACCAAGGTCAGTTGGAACCGGTTGGGGATTCTTTTCAGGCAGGTTTCTACAGTGACGCGGGCCATGATGGACTCAATCCTGTGTGAAAAAAGCGAAGTAATGAGGATAGCGCATGTGTTGGCTGGCGTAACGCAAGCGCGCCGCACGCACTATCGCCGCCAGATCATCGACTGCCGTCGGCAAGTGTTCGTTGATTATAACGTAGGCGAATTCCCGCGCATGGCGCATTTCCCCATGCGCGGCATGCAGGCGGCGGGCGATGATCTCTTCGTTATCGGTGCCGCGTCCGCGCAGGCGATTTTCGAGTTCGGCCAACGACGGCGGCAACACGAAAACGCTCACCACATCTGGAAACGCTTCGCGCACCTGAAGTGCGCCCTGCCAGTCGATCTCCAGCACCGTATCGCGGCCCTGTTCCAGTTGGGCAGCCAGCCAAGCGCGCGAGGTGCCATAGTAATTGCCATGCACTTCGGCCCACTCGACGAAGCCCCCTGCTTCGCGCATTTTTTGAAAGCTTTCGACGTCGACGAAATGATATTCGCGCCCGTTTTCCTCGCCCTCGCGCGGCGCGCGGGTCGTGTAGGAAACAGACAGGCGCAGACCCTGGTCGCGCAGCAACAGGCCATGCACCAGCGTCGTCTTGCCCGCCCCAGAAGGTGCGGTAACAGTTAAAAGCGTCCCTGACATACCCATGTAATCTCGCTCAGCCCTGCGATGTGCTTATTTGATCCGTCCCATCACAATATTGCAACACCTGCGTGACTGTGGCGGCCATTACGCCATTGGTTCCGCCATCGGGCACGCCCAGCGGCAATTCGACGTGAGGAATACCGGCAACCGTGCCCACGCCGCCGGCCTTGCCCACGGCTTCCACCGGCAGGAGAAGCACATCCGCTCCGGCGAAGACTTCCGCTTCCAGTTGCACGTCGAGCACGAAAAGATCGCGCACTTCGCGCAGCAGTTTGAGCGCAAGCGCATCGTCGGGGCGCAGTTTGTCCGGCCGCCCACACCAGACGAAACAAGCCCTGGTGCTGTGGCGCGTGACGATGTCGGCCAGCGCGATGAAACTCTGCAAGGCTGGCAGCGACTGCTTGAGACCGCCGCCGGCGATGATTATGGCGTTGTCGGGCACGCCGATGGCTTCGCACAGCCAATATCGGGCCGCAGCGCGCGAACGCAGCAAAATCGGTACCGGCGCTTCCTGGCGCGATGCTTTGCGCCTTTCTTTGCGTGTACGCACCACTTCCGGCTTTTTCGGAAGCGGCGCGAATCTGGCGCGCAGGGAATCCCACAGGCGTTCCAGGCTACGCACGGGCGCGCTCACTCTCCATGATGGCGAGTTTAGAAGGGCCGCATGCTTCGCCGCCAGCGCACCCACCATAGTTTCCAGTCGACGCTGATTGAGCGCGCGGGCGCGGGCCTCTTCGTCGCGCGCTTGCAGGAGATCGCGCAGCCGCGAGATTTCTTCCTGCCCTCGCAGGCGTTTGACCAGCACGGCAAGAAGATTTTCCGCCGCGCTGCCCACTTCGGAAGCAGTCAGCTCCGGCAGCAGGCGATGATAATCTGTCACCATGTCGAATGCCGTGCGTACCGGGCTGAAGCGCAGGATGTCGGCCACAGCTGCAAGCCGGTCACGAGCATGGTCAAGAGAGCGAAGCTTGTCCAACACGGCTCCGACCTCGGGTTCGACCAGAAAACCGTTCCATCCGCTGTCTATTCTCACGGCATGGGAGCTGGAATGCGTCGCCACTACCGGCACCGCGAGCGCCTGCATTTCAGCGAGCGTGTAGCTGAAACTCTCCGGCAACACCGACAGCAGCAAGGCACAATCGGGCCGCCACTGCGCCACCCTGGCGGGCAACTCGTTCGCTTCATAATCGGGCACGACCTCGATCCCGGTATAGTCGGCAAAAGGCAGGCCGAAATCGCCGCAACCCAGCAACAGGACATCAGCAAAAGCGCGCAGTCCGTCACAAATCTGCCGCCACAGCCACAAGCCCCTTTGCGGCGACAGGCGCCCCGGCACCAGCACTCGCAGGCGGGCAGTAAGATTCGACTGGGCCGCCGTCACAGCCTCGGCGCTGAAATCTGGCTCGGGCAGCACTGGTCCGCGCGCGAAAGCGCCCCCCAGGCCATGCGAAATATACGTCCATGGCTGCGTACTCATACTCGGGAAAAGCGCCGCCCAACGCGCATGCACATCTTCGTTCGGCGCTACGATCCGGACATTGCCGACCGCTAGCCGGGATGCGAAAGCCGCACGCAAAGCTTGCCATTCACTGGCGTCGGCAATGTGCCAGAAAGCATTCTGCGGATTCTCACGCAGGCAGCGCGCCAGATCGCCATTGCCGCAATGTGTGCACGGATTGCCGAAAGTCGCGGACAAGGCCGGGCAGAACGGATAAAGATCGTGCGCAATGAACACCACCGGCATATTCAACCGCAAGAGGTCGAGGCTATGGCCGACCAGTGAGGACAGCATCAAGGCGCGCACATCGAAGGTTGTGCAAATCCAGCGAACGATCTTGGCATATTCAGGATGTTCGACGGCAGTGCCGCGCACAGGCTCGGCAAGCGTCCAGACCATCAACGGCGCAGGCCCCTGGCGCGGGTCCATGAGCAAGAGATCGGTCGTGGTGGCATTGCGCGAACTACGTCCGCGCAGCACCAGATTGTGGCAATCGAGATCCGCAGCACAGTAATCCTGTATCCAGCGTTCGATGCCATCCCTGCCATGCAACACATGCAGCACCACCGGCAATGGCGGACGCATCGGCACATTCGTCAGGCTTTTGTGCGCGGCGCGCATTCGCTCCTGCTCATCCATCACCGCTGCGAACTCGGAGCCGCCAAGCGAGGCCCGCGCCCGGTTCACCCGCGCCCGCAAGCGCGCCAGCGGATCGCCGCGGACAAAGCTTTGCAGACTATCGCCATAATCCGGATACAGGGCCACCAGCATGCGCGCAGCCTCGTCCGTCGCTTCGAGTTCTTCCGGTTGCGGCACAGCATTACCGGCGCAGTGCACGAACACGTCGGCAGCAAGTACATTGCGCCAACCCACTGCCACGGCGCGGCGGGAGAAATCGGTTTCTTCACCACGCCCGCGCGCGAAACGCTCGATATCGAAGAATCCGACCATGTCGAGGCATTTGCGCCGAATGAATATGCAAAACCTCGATGCTGTCGGCACTTCTACCCATTGGCCTGCATTGACGCGGGCAAACATGGCATCGAGCGCGGACAATTCCAGCGTACCCGGCAATCCGCCCGCCCAAGCGTCGAAAGGATAAATACCGATGACACCGCTATTGGAAAACGGTGTCACCGTACCTATGTCGGGCTGCGCCCGCGCGCAGGCCAGCAGCCGATCAAGCCAGTCGTTGGCGACTTCCACGCCGCCATCGAACAGCACAATGTCGCGTCCGGCATGCAAAGCCATGCCGCTATTGACCGATGCTGCAAAGCCGCGCCTTTCTTTATTGCGCAACAGGGTGATGCGGTCTGCCTTGGCTTCGCCGTCGAGCCAGTTCGCCAACACAGTATCGGCTGTGGCATCGTCGATGACTACGATCTCGCGCATCGTGCGGCAGCCAGCCACGTAAAGCGCGCCTAGACAACGTTGTACGGCTTCCCGTCCGTCATGCACAGGAATGACGATATCCACGACGGGAATGTCAGCTTCTTCTTGCCAGAACGTCATCGTAAAACCGGCTCCGGTTTGAGCTCCAGCCTTTTCAGGCGGTGCATGAGCTGAAACCCGGCCAAGGCCGGGTTTGGCTGTGCCAGCCGAAAAAGAAACGCGAATCGCATCTGCGATTCGCCCAGCGCAACAGACATGCGCCCGTTGCCTTGCTTTACCCGGATTCTATTGCGCATTGCAATAAATGCAATACCACAATATTCTCGTTTCCATCATATCTAGACGCATTTTGTGCCCGGCGGCGTCATCGATTTCTCGGCAAGCTTTGCTGCAAGAGCGCAAACGTCACGCCCCGAGGCATAGCCGTCGGGGCGTGACATATATCACCGGATGACAGGGTTCGCGCCCTGCCATCAGCGATCAGCGATCGCGGTCGGGAGCGAAAGGATCCACCGGCGCGGCGGGCAGATCACGGCGAGGGGCCGGCGCAGGGGCTTTGGGCAGTTCCAGGCGCTTAACATGCGTGGCGGCATCGCCAGTCAACTTTTGCAATCCGCTCATGCGCTGCCGCAGTTCGGCGCCAACCTGGCGCACATCTTGCCCGGTGCGTATCACGCGCGGGGTAAGCATCACGATAAGTTCGGTGCGGCTGACCTCATTTCCAGTGGAACGGAAAAGTCCGCCGATTAAAGGAATATCCTGCAACAAGGGCACACCGCTCTTGGTGCGCGTTTTCTTGTCGCGTATCAGGCCGCCGAGGACGATGGTTTCACCAGAGCGCACCGCGACCTTGCTCACAATGGAGCGTTGATCAAAACTGCGTTGCTTTGTGGCGTCATCTATCGGACCGGCATCGGTGATCGACTGATCGACATCCAGCGTCACCATGTCGCCAGAGTTGACCGAGGGTTTCACATTCAAAGTCACGCCAGTGTCGCGGTACTGGATCGACTCGGTAAACATTCCGCCCTCTGTCGTCGTCGTGCCGGCCTTCACCGGCACCTCGTCGCCGACCCTGATCTCGGCGGTATGGTTGTCGAGCACCATCACATTGGGATTGGACAGCATATTGACGAGCGACTTTTTGGCGAGCGCGTTGAGCACAACCCGAATATCACCGCCGGCATTGAGCAGCGAATAGACGAATCCTTCCGCAGAAGGCGCAACCAGTCCGCTCGTTCCCAGCGTCGAGGAAACGCGTCCACTGATGTTGTTATCAGTATCGGGGATGGGGTTGTTGTACAAGCCGCCGTGCCCTTTGTACCCACTACCCCCGCGTCCATCCTGGAAATACCATTGCAAGCCGTATTTCAGATCGTCGCCCAGGGTGACCTCCAGAATGGAGGCTTCGATCAATACCTGCGTTGGCGCGGAGTCGAGACGGCGCAGGGCTTCCTCGATGCGGCGGTAATCGCGGCGGTTGGCATAGATGAGAAGTGCGTTCTTGTTCGGATCGGCCACCACACGAACGTTCTCGCCAAGCGCCACCTGCGTGATGGTGGCCCCGCCATTGCCGTTGGCCCCATACATGGGCGGCGCGCCATATGGGCCAAAGCCGCCGCCGCCACTTCCAAGCCCGCCACCGCCGATGCGGTTAGAGGAATTCGTGCCATTCTTGGAACTCGTAGACCGGGAAGCGCGCGGCAGACCATTGGCTACGCCAGTATTGCCGGGAAAGAAGGGGAAGGGATTCGGAGACGATAAAGAATCGCCATACAGGCCGTTGAGCAGGTTCGCCAAATGTTCTGCCGAGCCGTTTTGCACCGGATAAATCCACAACTGGGATTCGCTGCTGCCTTCGCTGGGACGATCGAGCCGCCCGATCCACGTCTTGACCAGTTCAAGATAATGCGCACGCGGCGTAACAACCATGAGCGCATTGAGCCGTTCGATCGGTACGATGCGGATAAGCCCCTGGAGCGGCCCCGTGGCGCCGCCGCCAACGCTGCCCGCATTCGCACTCGCACCGGCCCCCGCGCCCATGGCAGCCATTGCGGCAGGCGGAACACTCTGGGGCATTCCGGCTTGCATGCCGGGAGCGGCCCCGCCAGAAGCGCCTGCTTCCTGGCCGGCTGCGCCAGCGGGCTTCCCGCTCGCGCCGATCAATGCCTGCAAGGCGGTTTCGACTTCGTTTACCGTGGTGTGAGTCAGCGGGAAAAGCCCCACCGACATACCCCTGAAGAAGTCGACATCGAAGGTGCGTATGATTTCGAGCCAGCCGTCGATTTCATTGCGCGTGCCCGAGAGCACGAGCAGGTTGCGCGTGGCATCTACACGTTGAAGGGCTTCCTGTCCGGCAATTGGGCGCAGGATATCGGCCATCTCGCCTGCCCCGATATATTGCAGCGGCACAAGCAGGCTGCCGCCGCTGGCGGGCAATTCCTTGCTGGAAGCTGGCAGACGGGGCATGGCCTTCATGGCGTTGGTAGCGCCCACTTGGTAGCGGCCAGAAGCATCGGCCCGCAGGGCAATGCCGTTGGCCTGCAACACGGATTCGAGCAAGGGGATGACTTCGGCGCGCGCCACCGGCCCTTGGGTGCGCAGGGTAACTTCGCCGCTGAGCGGCGTAAGGATGGAGTAGTCGAGCTTGAGCAGATCGCCAAGCACGGCATGCACAACCTCGGTAACGGGCGCTTGCTCGAAGCTCAAGGTTACTGCCCCGCCCCTGGTGGCGATAGAGCCGCGCGCCGAGGGGGTGTTGATCATGGCATCGTTGCCAGGAAACAGGGTGGGCGCCACGCTCTCATCCATGGTGTCGCGCAGAGCGGCAAGGGGCAAAGGATCAGGTGAGTCCGCGCGGCCCGAAAGGAGATCCGACCCATCGTCGCTGGGGGTGTTGGCACAACCAGCAAGGACGAGCGCCAGCAGGAAAGCAAAGATCGGTTTTATGTACATGGTGGTATTCGAGAAAAGTCAAGCCGTAATTACCGCCGCCCATCCCCCGGAGAACAGCGATTTCCAGTCAACACACGCCGAGCATTCTGGCCTCGAAACGTGACAGATATGAAGTATATCTGCTTATTGCGTGAAAAATTACCGGTGTCAGCCTCACCCGTTTCCTGCCCCGTCATCCATCCCAACGGTATTGCATGATCTGGCGAGATTTCATTCAACCGCTAGGGTACTCCAGTTTTTATAAGAGAAGGCAAGTTTTTGCTACTACGCTGAAACAAGCGCGCGACACCATATTTAGCGGCAAGCCCTCACCCATGCGGAATGTGGCGAAAATGATATGAGCGCCTCCATTCTATCTGGGCAGGTTCTCACCCATACGAAATGCGGGCCGGAACAGATGTGCGCGATAGAGGTAAGAAGTGACGGCGATGAGTCTGCGCAGATTGCGGCCACGGTCCCAAGCCGGGCAGCACGCTGTCGACCCAGCGCCGGAAGATCGCCTTGAATCCTTGAATTCTTGCGGGTCGATTAGCCCAAAAAGACAGAAAACCACACAAAACAAACGCTTGGAACGCCCCATATGTAAGTTGTTGAGCGTAAATGGGAAAATGCCAATGTGTACTACGGCGGTATTCATGCGATAGCTCGGGACGCGCGGCAGGTCATTCATCCCCGGCGGGCCGCTGTGCTAGCATTCTCTGTTCACGTATTAACAAACTTCCTGCAAACAAATCGAGATGCGCATTCTTGTCAGTAATGACGACGGTTATTTCGCCCCGGGGATTGCCATGCTGGCGCAAGCATTGGCGGAGGTGGCAAACGTTACAGTCGTGGCGCCCGAGCGTGATCGCAGTGGCGCGAGCAATTCCCTCACCCTCGACCGGCCCCTTACATTGCGGCGCGCCGCCAATGGTTTTTATTTCGTCAATGGCACGCCGAGCGACTGCGTACACCTCGCCGTGACCGGCATGCTCGACGAATTGCCCGACATGGTGATCTCCGGCGTCAACCACGGTGCGAACATGGGCGACGATACCGTTTATTCCGGCACGGTCGCGGCCGCAACCGAGGGCTATCTGCTGGGCGTTCCGTCTTTTGCCGTGTCGCTGGTAAGCCGCAATGCCAGCGACTTTTCGGCGGCAGTACAAGTGGCGCTCGATCTCGTCGATCGCTTCGTCCGATGGCCGTTCCGCGAACCAGTGCTGCTCAACGTCAACGTACCGGACATGCCCTACAAGCAACTCAAACCGCCATGCGTGACCCGCCTTGGCCGCCGGCACAAGGCCGAGCCGGTCGTGCGAGGCACGACGCCGCGCAACGAAACCGTCTACTGGATCGGCGCGGCGGGGCCTGCCGCCGAAGCGGGCGAAGGAACGGATTTCCACGCCGTGGCGAACGGAATGGTGTCGATCACGCCACTGCGCATCGACCTCACCCACACCGCGCAATCCGGCGCGGTGACCAATTGGCTGCTGCAATGAGTTTGTATTGATGACACCATCGCGCATTCCCAGTACCGACCGCGCCCGCGCCCGCGCGAAGATGATCGTCCGCCTGGAAAGCCAGGGCATACGCGATCAGAAAGTGCTTGCCGCAATGGCCTCGATCCCGCGGCACCGTTTCGTCGAAAAGGGGCTGGCCTACGGAGCCTACGACGATACCGCACTGCCGATAGGCTTGCAGCAGACAATCTCGCAGCCTTTCGTCGTAGCGCGAATGATTGAAATACTGTGCGAAGGCCGCGAATTGGGGCGCACACTTGAAATCGGCGCTGGCTGCGGCTATCAGGCTGCCGTACTATCGCGGATAGCAAGCGAAGTCTACGCAATCGAACGTCTGCGGACGCTGCTGGA
>JAIRWW010000091.1 GCA_031268685.1 Azoarcus sp. | reverse complement strand
CCGGCTATTGCCAGCGTGAGCGAGCCGAGAATGTCATCGAGAGTGGCAAGCACGGCATCTTGTGTAACCAGCGTGACATCGAGTTCGCCTTCGTGACGTTCGCGCATGATGTGTTCCAGTCCGATCTTCGCGGCGTCGATGTCGTCGCGGTCATTGGTTTCGACCAGGATACGGAACAGAGAACTGGTATTGAAGATCGCCTGCGCGGTTGCGACTGGCACGATGATCAGTTCATCGGTGTTCATGTCCAGACCCTGGCCCGAGGGTTCCATGACGCCGATGACCCGCAGGCGGCGGTCGCCAAGGCGGATCGTTTGCCCGATGGAAGATTCGTTGCCGAAAAGTTCGTTATGAATGGTCGCGCCCAGAACCGCCACGGCGGCGCCACGCCGCCAGTCCGCGACGGGGAGGAAGCGCCCTTGGGCAAGCAAGAGGTGGCGAATGACGATGAAATCGGGCGAGGTGCCGAGCACCATGACTTCGCGCAGCCGCCCATTGGCCGCCGCTTCCGAATTGCCCACCGAAACCGGTGCCGCGCGTTGTACGAGCGGCGCGCGCGAAAGGGCCGCCGCGTCTTCGATGCTGAGGTCGCGCGGCGTGCTGGCGGCAAAGCTGCTTGGCTGGAGTCCGCCGGTTTCGGTACGCCCCGGCAAGACAATGATGAGATTCGCGCCCAGCGAGGCGAATTGACCGGCGACGTAGCTCCGCATGCCCTCGCCGACCGCGGTAAGGGTCACGACCGCCGCCACGCCGATGGACATCGACAATACCAGCAGCACAGTGCGCAAGGGATAGCCAAACGCGGCACGGGCAGCAAAGCGCAAGGTGTCAGCGGTGCGCAGGGTGGCATTGGCGGCGCTCATTTCATTGCGCACCGCTTCATTGCTGTTTGGCGGGCGCCGCCAGCGCGGGGAACGGGTCGCCCGCATCCTCGTTTCTGTCGTCGTCTGTCAGCACACCATCGACCATCAACAGCCTGCGCCGGGCGCGACGGCCCATTGCCGGATCGTGGGTGACGACGATAAGTGTCGTGCCCGCGGCGTTGAGGGATTCCAGCAATTCGGTGACTTCCTGGCCGGTGTGGCGATCCAGGTTGCCGGTGGGTTCGTCGGCGAGCAGCATCGCTGGCCGCATGATGATTGCGCGGGCAATGGCAATGCGCTGCCGCTGTCCGCCGGAGAGTTCGTCGGGGCGGTGTCCGGCGCGAGATTGCAAGCCCACCTTGCCGAGCACGTTTTGCACCCGCTTTTCGCGCACACCGGGCGGCACTCCTGAAAGCATGAGCGGCAAGGCAATGTTCTCGGCGGCGGTGAGCCGGGGGATGAGGTGGAAGCTCTGGAAGATGAAGCCTATCCGCCGACGGCGCACCGCCGCCAGTTCGTCGGAGGACAGCGTGGTGATGTCTCGCCCTTCGAGCCGGTAGCGTCCGGCATCGGGGCGGTCGAGCAGACCCAGCAGATTGAGCAGGGTGGATTTGCCCGAACCCGACGGCCCCATGATGGCAACGTATTCACTTTTCTCGATGGCGACGTTTATTGTCGAGAGCGCGCGCACCTCGGCATTGCCAAGGGAGAAAGTACGCCTGATGTTTTTAAGTTCGATTTGGGCCATTGCGCAAATCCACGTGGCAAAAACGTTCAGCTTTGGCCGTCACCGCCCTTCACCGCACTTGCCCGCGCCCGGACGCCGGGTTCGAGTCCCGCTTGCGTGAGCGAAGTAATGATGCGATCCCCGACATCCAGTCCGGTAACGGCTTCGGTGTACTCCCAATTGGAAATGCCCGGCGTGACTACGCGCTCGACGACGACGCCATTATCGAGCAGCAAGACTTTATTGCCCGCGCGCAGCGCTCCGGAAGGAATGCGCAGGACTTCTGTGCGCGAGGAAAGCACGATTTCTACGTCGACGCTGTAACCGACGAGTAATTGGCGCGTTTTTTCCTCATCGTCGAAGTCGATATCGACGTCCACCGTGCGCGCCTGTTTTTCCACGGCGGTAATGTAGGGCGCGATACGGCGCACCTTCCCGGTGAAATGCTGGCCCTTGATGGCTTCGACGCTGATGCGCACCACTTGGCCGGGCTGGATTCTGGGAGCGTCGACTTCATCCATCGGAGCCTTGACGTAGAGGCAGGAATCGTTGATCAGGTCGATGGCGGGCGGCATTGCGATGCCAGTGGGAGAGGGCGTGGATATTTCGCCGAGTTCGCCGTTGATCTTGGCTATGGTGCCATCGAAGGGGGCGATGATCACGGTACGGTCGATATCTGTAGCAATGGATTCGATCTGGCGTTTCGCGGTTTCCACTTCCGCCGCGGCGCTGGCGCAGGAAGCGGAGCGGGAGTCAGCCTCGGCGCGATATTTCTCCGCTGCATTCGGAGAAACGAACTGGCTCTTGACCAATTCTTCCTGGCGCTTGGCATCCTTTTCGGCCTGGTCCGCCAGGGCGCAGGTCTCAAGCTGGCGCTGCTGGGCGCTGGCCAGCCGCGCCTGCGCCACAGACTGGCTCGCGTGCAGGTCGCCTTGCCACAAGCGCATCAACACTTGGCCGGCCGTGACGCGGTCGCCTTCTCTAGCGCCAAGATATTCGATGCGTCCGCCGGTGATGGTGGAAAGCTTGGTGCGCTGGCAGGCTTCGACCACGCCTGCGCGAGTATTGATGACAGTGGATTCCACCTTGCCACGCCCGACCGCATGGACGACGACATCAATCGGCCTGGGCCGAGTCAGGAACCAAGCCGACATGATAAAAGCGGCGGCGGCCAGAAGTATGAAAATGCGATGGGGGGGTAGTTTAATTAGTTTCACTTGTAGTCGGGGCGCGGCGAAACCACCCGATATATTATGGCGCTCACATAACTAGCGTGTGTGCGTCCGGCGGATTTTGCGGGCGTCTATCTCTTATCTTTACCAGTAATCATTAGGAGGGCAACCCGTACAAGCCGCGGCTGCGGACTAATTCACGCAGATGCAAATTTATCACACACAGCTGCGAATACAGTTCCATCAGCCGCGCGCCTTTTTATCTTTCGCCCAGGAATCCTTTAGTGGAATGGCGCGGTTGAAAACCGGCGCGCCTTCGGCGGAATCGTAGCGATCCACAGCAAAATAACCATGCCGCTCGAACTGGAAGCGATCTTCCGGATGCGCTGCCCTGAGCGCAGGCTCCAGCCGGGCCTGGACGACGCGGATCGAGTCGGGATTGAGATCATCGAGAAAATCGCGCTCTACGCCTTCCGGATCACCCTCACGGCGCTGGCCCGGATGGGGATGGGCGAACAAACGGTCGTAGAGCCTGACCTCGGCAGTATATGCATTCGCGGCGCAGACCCAGTGCAGATTGCCCTTGGTCTTGTAGTTGTCCGCACCCGGCGTGCCCGACCTGGAATCGGGAAAGTACTCGGCAAAAACCGTGGTGACATTGCCTTCCGCGTCTTTTTCACAGCCTGTGCATTTAATCACATAGCCGTAGCGCAGCCGCACAGTGTTGCCGGAATAGAGACGGTGAAACCCCTTGACCGGCGTTTCCATGAAATCTTCGCGCTCAATCCACAACTCGCGCCCAAAAGGGATGTCGCGCTTGCCGAGTTCGGGCTTGAGCGGATGGTTCGGCGCCAGACAGGACTCGCTTACGCCTTCCGGATAATTGGTCAGCACCAGCTTCAGCGGATCAAGCACGGCGATGCGCCGGGGCGCAATATCGTTCAGATGCTCGCGCATACATTCTTCGAGCACGCTCATGTCGATCCATGAATCTGCCTTCGACACGCCGATGCGTTCGGCGAACAGGCGGAAACCTTCGGGCGTAAAGCCGCGCCGCCGTGCGCCGGAGAGCGTCGGCAGGCGCGGATCGTTCCAGCCAGTGACGTATCCCCCGTC
>JAIRWW010000066.1 GCA_031268685.1 Azoarcus sp. | reverse complement strand
TTGGAAACGGCCAGGGTGGCCGGATGCAGGCGGGTACCAGAACCGCCCGCGAGAAGGATGCCTTTACGTCTCGTCATGATTGCAGTATTTCGTGGACCAGGCGCTCCACGCCCTCCCGCCAGTCCGGCAAACGGATATCGAAGCAGGTTCGCAATCGCGTGGTATCCAGGCGGGAATTCAAGGGACGCACGGCAGGCGTCTTCCAGGCTTCAGACAGTATTGGCACGACGTTTTTCGCTTTGATGGGCAGGGAATGCTTACGGGCTTCGTCGATGACGAGGCGGGCGTAATCATACCAATTCGTTTCCCCCGCCGCGGCAAGATGATAGACGCCGCCGGGCGGAGCATTGCCATCTCGCGTCACACTGCGCAGGAGGTGCGCGCTCACGTCAGCGATCAGGTCGGCCCCTGTTGGCGCGCCGATCTGGTCGGCGACCATCGACAGCGTTTCGCGCTCGGCGGCCAGATTCAGGACGGTACGCGCAAAGTTGCTGCCCCGCGCGGCATAAACCCAGGATGTGCGCAAAATCAGGCAAGGGCCGCCGCAAGCCAAAATGGCCTCATCCCCCGCGAGCTTGGTCTTGCCATAGACCGAGAGCGGGCAGGGATTGTCGTCCTCGCGCCACGGGCGGTTGCCGCCGCCGTCGTACACATAGTCGGTCGAATAATGCAGAAGCCATATACCGCGCGCTGCGGCTTCGGCGGCAAGCACAGCGGGGCCGCCCGCATTGATGCGGTACGCGAGTTCCGGCTCGCTTTCGGCGCGATCAACGGCAGTATAGGCGGCGGCGTTGACGATGATATCCGGCGCAACCGCCGCAATCGTGGCGCGCAGGCCAGCTTCGTCGCCCAAGTCGCCGACAAGGCCGCCGACGGAGCGGTGGCCAAGCGCCACAACATCACCCAATGGCGCAAGTGCGCGTTGCAGTTCCCAGCCGACCTGTCCGCTTTTACCCAACAAGAGAATTTTCATGCGACCGCAGCACCGCTATATTGCCGGTCGACCCATGCGCGATAAGCACCGCTTTGCACATCTGCAACCCATTTCGGATTTGCGAGATACCATTGCACAGTCTTGCGCAAGCCGCTCTCGAAGCTTTCCGCCGGACGCCAGCCAAGCTCCTGTTCGATCTTGCGCGCATCAATCGCGTAGCGGCGATCATGACCAGGACGATCGGCTACGAAAGTGACCAGCCGCTCATAGCGGCCCCCGGCATCAGGCCACAATTGATCGAGCAGACCACAGATCGCACGCACTATATCGATATTGGTCTTCTCACAGCCTCCGCCAACGTTGTAGGTCTCGCCGGGACGGCCATGCGCGAGCACGCTGCGGATGGCGCGGCAATGATCGCCGACGTAGAGCCAGTCCCGCACGTTCAGCCCGTCGCCATACACCGGCAATGCCTTACCGGCGAGTGCATTGACGATGGTGAGCGGAATCAGCTTTTCCAGGAACTGATAGGGGCCGTAATTGTTCGAGCAGTTCGTGGTCAGCACCGGCAGGCCGTAAGTGTGAAACCATGCCCGCGCCATATGGTCGGATGCGGCCTTGCTCGCGGCATACGGGCTGTTGGGCAGGTAAGGGTTGGTCTCGGCAAACGGCGCATCCTCCGCCTGAAGCGAGCCGAAGACTTCATCCGTGCTCACATGGTGGAAACGGAACGAGGTTCGCTCCGCCTCGCCCAGCGTGTTCCAATAGGCGCGCGCAGCTTCGAGCAGGGCGAAGCTGCCTTCGACATTGGTGCGGACGAAATCGCCCGGCCCATGGATCGAACGGTCGACATGGCTTTCGGCGGCGAAATGCACGATCGCCCGGGGGCGGTACTTGGCGAAAAGTCCGCCGAGCAGTTCATGTTCGCAAATATCGCCCTGCACGAACACATAGCGCGGATCGTCCTCCACCGTCGCCAGCGTCTCCAGATTGCCCGCATAGGTGAGCGCATCAAGATTGAGCACTGGCTCATCGCTTTCCGCCAGCCAATCAAGAATGAAGTTGCCGCCAATAAAACCGGCACCGCCAGTCACCAAAATCATGTGCCCACCACGAACAGAGAGTTATCGAAAGCCGAAATAGTAATCTAAAACTTCCCACCCATCCGCTCGCGGAGGCTTGTGGAACGCTCGCATCGTGATGAAGTGACCTTGCCCCTGAGGTCCGCATCCCATAGCGGGGTTCATGTAATGGTAGTTTGAGCATTCTGCTTGTTCTGCCAGAATTTAAGTGACAACGTGTACGGCAACAGCATTCATGCGATTGCCCTGATAGTTGGCGATAGCCCCCGAAGGACGTCAAATCACTCCCACTCGATAATTCACTGGGACCCGTACATCCAGTGTCTATGCGGGCCGCAGCAGTTCTCGAATTTCTTCGTACCGTCAGAAACCGATGGTTTCTGGCATCAGGTGGCCCCGACATGAAAGAACATGGGGCACAACGTCAGTAAGACGGGAGGCATCTCGAACGCCGGACAAAATCACGCAACCGAGAAAGCCTGAGCGAAGCGCAAGCAAGAAGCCCAAGCTTTTGTAGCAGTGACACCTGAGCCGGATTTGACCCGCAAAATTCATTTTTGGGTGACATTTGGCCCATGACACTTGATCACCCCAAACCATCATGAGAAAATTTGACCCATTAAGTCAGTTTACGGGTCAAATATGGCTCAGATCATTGCAAAATCTTTGCCTGTGGAAGTCCAGCAGTCCGTTCGGCAACTGGGCGAGCATATCCGGACAGCCAGGCTGCGCCGGCAGCTGAGCACAGAGGAATTGGCCCAGGCCTGCGGCATCGGGCGCCGTACCCTCTACCGCATCGAGAACGGCGAACCGGGTGTGGCCGTCGGCACCCTGCTGGCGGTATTGTGGAAGCTCGGGCTGCTGGACACCGTGCGCGCAGTGGCTGACCCGGATACTGACGAACACGGGAAGATACTCGAAGCCGCCCGGCGGCCACAGCGCGTGCGCGCCTCCGTGCCGGACAATGATTTCTGATTCGGAGCCTCCATGGCCGCGACCGAAAAATCCTGCTACGTCTACATCCAGTTGCCGGGCACCTTTGAGTGGGTGCCCTGCGCGTCCCTGAAAGTCCGCGAAGTCGGTGCCAGCGCGTTTCAGGGCACTTTCACCTACGGCAAGCGCTATCTCGAACGACCCAATGTCGTGGCGCTTGACCCCTACCACCTGCCGCTGTCTACTCGACCACTGCACTTCACCAAGCTCAAAGGCATTCCGGGGACCGTGCGCGACGCCAGCCCC
>JAIRWW010000045.1 GCA_031268685.1 Azoarcus sp. | reverse complement strand
CCATACGGCGGAGCCGTCCATGCCGAGTTTGCCGGGATAGCCCATCAGTTTGGCGAGATCGTCGAGCGGGGCGTTGGCGCGCGGCTGGTAGAGCGCGAGCAAGTCCATGAGGTCGAGGTGGCGGGCATGGTAACGGCTGATGTAGTTGTTCCACTTGAATTCGCGCGAATCGACGTAGTCGCCGTCGCCAAGATCCCAGTAGCGCGGCGCGGCGATGCCGTGCAGCAGGCCACGGTAGTGCAGCACGGGCAGGTCGAACCCGCCGCCGTTCCAGGAGACGAGTTGCGGGGTGTATTTTTCGATGCCGTCAAAAAAACGCTGGATGATGCCGCTTTCGCCGCTGTCGGGTTCGGAGAGCGAGAAGATGCGGAACTGGCCGGGACTGTAGAGGGCGCAGGAGATTGTCACTATCCGTTGCAGGTAGTGGGGCAGAAAGTCGTTGCCAGAGGCGGCGCGGCGTTTCTGAAAGGCGAGTTCGGCGACTTCCGCGTCGGAAATGCTTTCTTCGGGCAGTTCGTGAAGACGACGCAGGCCGGCGATGTCCGGAATGGTTTCGATGTCGAAGATCAGTGCTGGCGCCATGCTTATGCTCCGCCGGTGGAGAGTTGCGGCGCTTCATCGCCCAGCGCTTCCAAGCGCGTCAGCCATCCGTCGAAATGCGGGCAGGCTGCCCGAACCGCAGGAAGCCCAATCTTCTCCAGTAGCGTGGGGCCATCGGATGTTTCCTTGTAACCTTCGACCAAATCGTGCAAACGCGCCTTCGGATGCGTGGCTGCTCCGTGGTTGATGCGTTCAGGCTCACCGGCTTCCTGTACGGCATTGCGCAATCTGTCGGCAAGATTGGCCTTATCAAAATGCGCTCCGACCGTATCCGGCGCACTGAAAAGCAAGGCTTCAAATTCGTGCAATACCAAAAATGGAATGAATCGCTGATGGTTTAGTTCTGCCGCAAAACGGCTTTGCAGGGCCGCGACCTTCGCCTGCGGGTCGCCTACGTCCGACGACTCCTGCAAACCCGGAAAATCTTCCGGTAACCCATAAAAATCCAGTAGTGTGCTGACCCACGCATCGCCATCGCGCATCAGATTCAGCAAGTTCTCACGAATCTGTTTCCAATTCGATACGCCGCCCCGGTAGCCGCTCCCGCCGGGCAGGCGCTTCGTCCACAATACGATGGGCTTGACGTAAACACCGTATCGCGCCAGATGTGCCGCCAAGGTGCGCTTGACGAAGATTTCCTCGGTATATCCTTCCACCAGCATCAACAGCCGCGTCATGGGCGGCCTCCGAATACATTTTTTTCCCAAAGCTCGCCGACGCTGAAGTTTTCCAGCCACGTCGCGTAGTCCTCTGGACGCAGCCGACGAAACTGGCTGCCACGTCCGTCATGGTCGGCAACAATGATTTGTTCGACCGGGAAATTGTCGAGTAGCGTCACCGATTGTGTCGCCACCAATATTTGGGTGTGTTTGGACGCGGCATCGAGCATTTCGGCCAATAAGCGAATCGCCAGCGGATGCAAGCCGAGTTCAGGCTCGTCAATTATGATCAGGCTTGGCATGGCCCAGCCGGGTTGATTCAGCAAGGTCGCCAGCCCAACGAAACGCAAGCTCCCATCGGACATACTGTCCGCATCAAAGTAAGCTTCCGAGTTTCTCTGCTTCCATTCCAATTTAATAGTCTGTTCATTCCGGCGCATAGGCTCCAGAACAAAATCTTCAAAGTATGGAATCGCCAATCGAACAATGGAAACGATGCGCCGGTACGCGCCAGGTTCTTTCGTTTTTAACCAATACAAGTATGCTGCGATATTTGATGCATCTTCTCTCAAAGCCCGGTTATCGTCGATATTGCAGGTGGATTTTATTGCCGACGTGGCCGATGTGTCATGCAGGTGATACATGCGCCAGCCTTCAATATGCTGTTTTGCGGATGGGTAGCTGTCGAATTCTTCATCCGCCTCCTCGCGTGTCATCTCTCCCTGAACGACGAATTCCTCCAATTGTTGTTGCTTGTCCCTGCGCAGTTCATCTTCAAGGCCATCAATGTCCACGCCGCCTTCCGACTGCTCTATTTCTGTTTCTGTTCCTGTTGCGGAATCCAGAATGCTCAGTTTCTCTTTGGCTACAGCCAAGTGGTCGCCAGCCACGGGAATCAGGGTTTGCTCATAAGCAAATGTCTCCTCTTCACAGGCGAAAAAACAGGCTTTTGTTATTTTTTTGCCGTGGTAGAGCAAACGCTCCGCACCACCCAATCGCTTGACCAGATCACCTCGATTGCCAAGGGTGGAAATGCGGAAGAACGACAAGGCGCCCAGCAGGTTCGATTTGCCCGATCCGTTAGCGCCAATCAACACATTGAGCGCTCCCAGTTCAACGGTTTGCCGATCGATGGACTTGAAACCCTGAACAGAAATCCTTTTCAGCACGCTATCGCCTCGCGTAATTTGCAGATAGAAAAGGCGCGCATTACGCTCAGGCCGGAAAGACGCCGGTGGAGAGGTAGCGGTCGCCGCGATCGCAAACTATGCCGACGATGACGGCGTTTTCAAGCCCGGCGGCCAGCCGCAGCGCTACATGCATCGCACCGCCCGAAGAGATGCCAGCGAAGATGCCTTCTTCGCGCGCAAGCCGCCGGGTCATGTCTTCGGCATCGGCCTGGCTGACGTATTCGAGCAGGTCGACCCTGGAACCGTCGTATATGCGTGGAAGATATTCGTCCTGCCATTTGCGTATTCCGGGGATTTGCGAGCCTTCTTCCGGCTGGCAGCCAATGATGCGTATCGCGGGGTTCCGCTCCTTGAGATAGCGGGCGACCCCCATCAGGGTGCCAGTGGTGCCCATGGAACTGATGAAGTGTGTGATGCTCCCCCGTGTCTGTTCCCATATTTCGGGGCCGGTGGCTTCGTAGTGCGCCTGCGGGTTGTCCTGGTTGGCGAATTGATCGAGGATGATGCCGCGCCCTTCGTCGCGCATTTTTTCGGCTACGTCGCGCGCCATTTCCATGCCGCCGTCGCGGGGCGTGAGCACGAGTTCCGCGCCGAAGGCGCGCATGGTCTGGCGGCGCTCGACGCTCTGGTTTTCGGGCATCACGAGGATCATGCGATAGCCGCGGATGGCCGCCGCCATCGCCAGCGCAATGCCCGTGTTGCCGCTGGTGGCTTCGATCAGGCAGTCGCCTGGGCGTATCTGGCCGCGCGTTTCGGCCCGCATCACCATCGACAGCGCGGGCCTGTCCTTGACCGAGCCGGCAGGGTTGTTGCCTTCGAGTTTGGCAAGGATGATGTTGCCGCGCCCGGCATCGATGCGCTTGAGCCGCACCAGCGGCGTTTGTCCGACGTAGTCTTCGAGCGTCTTGAACTCAATATTGTTCATACGGTCCATTTCCTGCCATCGATGGTATTGACCATTCGGGCTGAGCCTGTCGAAACCCCTTGATTCCATGGAGAACGCCCTTCGACAAGCTCAGGGCGAACGGAATGGCCCAGCGTTTTTCAAGGAGCTGGGTTGATTCCCACCCGCCCGGAGTTTTCCGAGGAACTGGATCGATTCCCACCCGTTCGGGCTGAGCTTGTCGAAGCCCGTGATTCCATGCGGAATGCCCTTCGACAAGCTCAGGGCGAACGGTATCTGTTGCTTGTATCTGAACAGTATCGGTCTCGAACGCCATCTTCATCCCTGCCGGGGCGAGGCCGGTGCGCACGAGCGGCGGCCCATGCCGTGGTATTCAATGCCGTGACGCAGCATCACCGCAGGATCGTACATGTTGCGCCCGTCGAATATGACTGGGTGTTTGAGCGCGGTGCCGATGACTTCAAAATCTGGGCTGCGGAATTCTTTCCACTCGGTAGCTATGATGAGCGCATCCGCGCCGAGTACGGCGTCCATGGGGCGCGTCGCATAGCACAGCCCCGTGTAACGGTCGGCGAAGATGCGCTGCGCTTCGGCCATCGCCACGGGGTCGTAAGCGGTGATGTTGGCTCCACGCCGGTGCAGCGCATCGACTATGACGCGGCTCGGCGCTTCGCGCATGTCGTCGGTGCCGGGTTTGAAGGCCAGCCCCCAGAGCGCGAAACGCAAGCCGTC
>JAIRWW010000276.1 GCA_031268685.1 Azoarcus sp. | reverse complement strand
CATCGCATCAGGCCCGGCATTCCCGCGCGCGGAGATCAGCGGCAAACCCGCCCTTCTCCGCGTTTTTTTGCCGAAACAAGGCCGTTTCCCGAATCTTCCGAGGAATAAAGCGCAGCCTGACTCCGAACGAATTTTCCATGCATACCATGATCCTCTAAGCTTCAAGCGGAAGCTCTGTTCCGGTTTTTGCCAGCTTCTGCCTGTTCCTGCCGTTTTGCGTATCTCCATGATTTCCGGTCTGTCGTCCTCCATCGCCAGCACCATCCAGCCGGCCTCGGCCTATGCGAACGCCGGGCGGACAAATACACCCGGCGAAGAAGCGGAGCAGAAAACAGACGCGGCGGACGAAAGCGGGAGCGACAACCGCTTTGGCGAACTAAGCGCCACCGACCAGCGCCGTGTCGATGAAATGAAGACCACCGACCGCGCAGTGCGCGCCCACGAAGCCGCGCACATGGCCGCAGGGGGCAACCTCGTCACATCGGGTGCGAGCTACAGCTATGAAACCGGCCCGGACGGGCAGCGCTACGCTGTAGCTGGCGAAGTCGGCATCGACACATCGAAAGGCCGCACGCCAGAAGAAACCCTTATCCGGGCCGGCCAGATCCGCGCCGCCGCGCTCGCCCCCGCCGACCCCTCGGCCCAGGATCGCGCGGTAGCCGCTGCGGCAGCGCAAATGGCCGCCGAAGCCCGCTCCGAAATCGCCCGCAGCCGGATGGAAGAAAGCAAGGCGGGCGGAACGGAAGAAACCGGTGAAAACGGGTCTGCTGCATCCCGGGCGGAACATCGCGCCCCGGCATACGACGGCGAAAGCGCCAACCGCGCCGCCTCTTTCGGCCATGCCATCGAACGCAGCCTGAACCCCACCGCGGGGCAGGCGGTCAATGCCTACGCCTGAGCTTAGTCGAAGTAAAAGTGCCGCTTTTCGGACAGAGAGCGGCTTCGACGGTGAGCAGTACATGCCCGGGTTCCGGACGATGGGCGGACACAGCTAAAATCCGGCTTCCGCCGTTCGCACCCGCTCACGCCAAGAGGCCAGTCCGCCATGCCGCTTTTGACTGTCGACAATGCTTGTCTTGCTTATGGCCACGTCGATCTGCTCGACCGTGCTTCCTTTCAACTCGACGCCGACGAGCGGGTCGCGCTGATCGGGCGCAATGGTGCGGGCAAGTCCAGTCTGTTGCGCGCGCTGGCCGGACAATCCGTGCTCGACGACGGCCTCGTCTGGCGCCAGCCGGGTCTCACCACCGCGTATGTGCCACAGGAAGTGGATTTCCCGCTCGATTGCGACGTCTATGCGACTGTGGCTGCCGGCCTGGGAAATATTGCCCGTTTGCTCGTCGATTATCACGCGGCGTCGGCAGCCGTGGCGGAACAGGGCGGCAGCGCGGCGCTGGAGCGGCTGGCCGCCTTGCAACAGGCAATCGAGGCCGTCGACGGCTGGCGGCTGGACCAGCGTATCGAGCAGGCGCTTGCCGCGCTCGGGCTGAAAGCGGAATCCTCCGTGGCGAGCCTTTCGGGCGGGGGGATCAAGCGCGTGGCATTGGCGCGGGCGCTGGTGGCCGCGCCGGGCCTGCTGCTGCTTGACGAGCCGACCAACCATCTCGATCTCGACGGCATCCTGTGGCTCGAAGGATTGATCCAGTCGTTTGCCGGGACAGTGGTTGTCATCACCCACGACCGGGTGTTCATGGACCATGTCGCCACCCGCATCGTCGAACTCGACCGTGGGCGGCTGGCGAGCTATCCGGGGCGTTTTTCCGACTACCAGCGGCGCAAGGCGGGGGAACTGGAGGCCGAAGAGAAAGCGAGCGCCCGTTTCGACAAACTACTTGCGCAGGAAGAAATATGGATTCGCAAGGGCGTGGAAGCGCGCCGCACCCGCAACGAAGGCCGGGTGCGGCGGCTCGAAGCCTTGCGCCGCGCGCGCGCCGCGCGCCGCGAACGGTTGGGGCGGGCGAATCTGGCGCTCGATCGCGGCGAGAAAAGCGGCCAGATGGTGGCCGAACTGGCCCATGTTGGCAAAAGCTATGGCGACAAAGTGGTGGTGCGCGATTTTTCCACCCGCATCCTGCGCGGCGACCGGGTCGGCATCATGGGGCCGAACGGCGCAGGCAAGACCACGTTGCTCAAACTGATCCTGGGGGAACTCGCTGCCGACACAGGCAGCATCCGGCGCGGCACGCGGCTCGCGGTGGCTTATTTCGACCAGATGCGCGCCCGGCTCGACCCCGACCTGCCGCTCACCGAAGTCATTAGTCCCGGATCGGACTATGTTGATGTCGGCGGCGGGAAAAAGCATGTCATCGGCTACCTGGAAGATTTCCTGTTCGCGCCGCAGCGCGCGCGTTCGCCGGTGCGCTCTCTCTCGGGCGGCGAGCGCAACCGCCTGCTGCTGGCGCGGCTGTTCGCTCGCCCGGCTAACGTGCTGGTGCTCGACGAGCCGACCAACGACCTCGACATCGAGACGCTCGACCTGCTTGAAGAACTGCTGTCCGGCTATGACGGCAGCTTGTTTCTGGTCAGCCACGACCGCGCTTTCCTCGATAACGTCGTCACGCAGGTGATTGCCGCCGAGGGCGGCGGGCGCTGGGAGGAATATGCCGGCGGCTATGAAGAATGGCAGCGCGTGCGGAACGAACGCGAAGCGGCGCGCGCCTGCGGGAGCCGTGCCGGGGAAGAAAGCGCCAGGAGCGCCGCCGCGCCATCTTCTGCTTCCGCAGCTTCATCCTCTGGACGCGGCGGCAAACTCGGCTTCAACGAAAAACGCGAACTCGAAGCCCTGCCCGACCATATCACCGCACTCGAAACCGAAGAAGCCGCCTTGCAGGCACGCCTGGCCGATCCGACGCTGTACCGCGACGCCCCACATGAAGTGCCCGTACTCAATGCCCGCCTCGATGAGATCGCGTCCGGACTCGACACCGCCCTTGCGCGCTGGGAAGAACTGGAGAAACGCGCGAATTGAGCCTGGCATTTCCACTGCCCGGTTCCGCTTTTCCAGCCAGGGTCTTGCATGAGATACATTGAAGCGCAGCAGCGTGTCACTGGGCTTGCTTCGTAAAAACGGACGCCAGTGAGCAACTGAGCAGCTAAGCATCGGAGCATCAGCCCTTTCACGCTTCAGCGCACCGTTACCGTCATGTTTTTCCAATTCGGGTCTTGCCAGCGGTAAAACGCGCTCAGGTTGCCGGGTTTGTCCGCGCGGCGCTCTACAGCAAGTGTGTCGCGGTTCCATAACTCGAAACTCGTCTTGGTCTGTCCCTTGACGCTCACTTCACGGGCAACCAGCATTTGCTGGTTGCCGGGAACCCAACCGGCAAATTCGATGTAGCCCAATTCGGGAGTGTCGAAGGCAGGCGGCATGATCGTCAGTTGCCATTCTTTTTTATCCTGCCGAAATACCCACATTTCGCGCCAGCTATCGAGCGGCTGTACGGCCAGCGTCATCATTTTGCCGTCGGGGCTTATCGAAAGCGAGGCAGGCCACACCTGTCCATAGGTGCAGTGCGATGGAACATCGCTTTGCGTCTTCTCGTTCTCTTTTTCTTTCTCATTGGCCGGGACGATTTGTATACAAGTCTGGCCGGGATTTCCTTTTGTCAGGCGAATTATTGGGCGTCCTTTCGGCGATTGCGGCGGCACTTGCAGCTGTGCGGCCCATCGTGAAGCGCCCACACGCACGGCGGCTTCGTTCCACGCGACGATATCGCTTGCCGTGAGTTCGCTCTTGTCAATCCCGGCCAAATAGGTTTCCGCTTTCTGCCCG
>JAIRWW010000231.1 GCA_031268685.1 Azoarcus sp. | reverse complement strand
CGCTAGAAGACCGGGCCTACTACCTCAAGCGCCAGAGCAATCACTTGACGCGCAGTTTTGCCCATCCATGCGGCGAGCCGACTTTCGCGCGCGAATTCCGTGCGATCGAACGCCTGCGCTCGCTCGGCGTGCCGACGCCCAATGCTGCTTTTTTCGCTTGCCGCAAGTTGCCTGCCAATACCTCGCCCAAAGCTGGCGAGTGCGCGATTCTGCTGACCAATGCGCTGGACGGATGGCAAGCGATGAATAGCTGGCTGGCCGGATGGGAGACGTTTTCCGAAGCCGTGCGCATGGAACTGCTCGCTGCCTGCGGAAAGATAGCCCGGAAATTGCATGCATCCGGCCTGATTCACGGTTGTTTTTACCCCACACACATATTTTTGCGCGAGGCAGGCGAAGGATTCGATGCGGCATTGATCGATCTGGAAAAAGTGCGCCCCGCATGGCGAAGCCGCTACGACCGGCAACGGGATCTCGATCAATTTTTCCGTCACGCTTCTGTCATTGGCAAAAACGAAGCCGACGCTCTGCTCGCGGCCTATCTCGCATGCGCGCCGGAAAGCCAGGAAGTCGCGGACTGGCGGCAACGTTTGTCGAAGCGCCGGACACGGAAAGAAAATGGCGGACTTTTCACCGCGTGGCGCGGGCCGCGTTCATAGCGCCCACCCCCCAATGCTCTTATCCTTCGCCGATATCCCCTCACCTCACCTCCCCGTCCACTACGGATGCGCCCGCGCGCTGGACGCGGGATAATCGTCCATATTTTCTCCACTGATTTTTCCACCTTTGACTCCGGGAGTTTTCATGCAGCATCGTGTCAGCCTTACCCAGTTTCTCATCGGCGAGCAACGCGCTGGCCGTGTGCCGCCAGATTTGAGGCTGTTGCTCGAAGTCGTCGCCCGCGCGGTCAAGGCCATCGGCGTCGCGGTCTCGAAGGGCGCGCTCGCCGACGTGCTCGGCGAGGCAGGCACTGAAAATGTGCAGGGCGAGGCGCAAAAGAAGCTCGATGTGATCGCTAACGAAATACTGCTCCAAGCCAACGAATGGGGCGGACATCTGGCGGCGATGGCTTCCGAGGAAGTCGAAACCGTGCATCAAATTCCGTTCGATTACCCCAAGGGCGGCTATCTCTTGCTGTTCGACCCGCTCGACGGCTCTTCAAACATCGACATCAATGTAACAGTCGGCACTATTTTCTCGGTGCTGCGCAACCCGCGGGAAAAGGACAAAGACCCTTCGGAAGAAGATTTCCTCCAGCCCGGGCGCGAGCAGGTCGCCGCCGGTTACGCGATCTACGGGCCGTCGACCCAGCTTGTGCTGACCGTAGGCAAGGGCGTGCATGCCTTTACGCTCGACCGCGAAATGGGCGGCTTCATCTACACGCATCCGTTCATGACCGTACCCGCCGAGACGCGGGAATACGCGATCAACGCATCCAACATCCGTTACTGGGAGTCGCCGGTGCGGCGCTACATCACCGAATTGCAGCAAGGCAAGGAGGGCCCGCGCGGCGTGGATTTCAATATGCGCTGGGTGGCCTCGATGGTGGCCGACGTACACCGGGTGCTGACGCGCGGTGGAATCTTCATGTATCCGCTCGATGAAAAATGCCGCGCCAAGGGCGGCAAGCTACGGCTGATGTATGAGGCCAACCCGATGGCAATGCTGATCGAGCAGGCGGGCGGCGCGGCCACGACCGGGCACGAGCGCATTCTCGATGTAGCACCGAAACGTCTGCACCAGCGCGTGCCGGTCATCCTCGGCTCCCGCGACGAAGTCGAGCGGCTTGCTTCCTATCACGGCACGGCTTCCGCCTGATATTGCCGACGGAATGAAGAATGGCACCGCGCGCCACGGCTTGCTTTTTCTGCCCACAGTCATGGCACGCGCGTCAGTGGGCGCTAGCCTTTGTCTTGCAATTTCTTTGCGCCGCCATGGCATCGGCCGAAGGCATCGAAATCGATCTTGATGCGCCGACGGAAGTGCAAACACTGCTCCGGGAACATGTCCATCTGTTACAGATGGCCTCCGGCGACATTCCCGATCCGGGGCCAGATCGCGCCGCGCTGCTGCGGCGCGCCCAGCATGAGGCGGCCGACCTGCTCGCCACCGAGGGCTATTTTTCCCCCAGGATTCGCCTCGATCGAGCCGACCCCGTGAACTGGCGCCTGAGCGTCGAGCCAGGCGAAAGGGCCATGATCGCGGCGATCGATATCCATTTCCAGGGCGAACTCGGAGACGGCAATCAAGAAGCGCAATGCGAAAGCCTGCGGCGCGGCTGGGCAATGCCAACCGGAACCCCCTTCCGTCAGGCAGATTGGGAAGACGCCAAGCAGGCGCTGCTCGATGCCTTGCAGCGCGAGCGTTATGCGGCGGCTAAATTCATATCGACCAAGGCCGACGTGGATGCCGATGCCGCCAGGGTAAAGCTCGACATTACAATCGACAGCGGCCCGACCTTCCGTTTTGGGGCGCTCGAAGTCAGCGGCCTGCGCGAGTTGCCGCCGGATTTCGTCGCCCGTTACAACACGCTCAAGGAAGGTGACATCTATAGCCGCCGCGACCTGCTGGCTTTCCAGGAATCATTACAAACCGCGCCGCAATTGTCCGTGGCAGTGGTAAGCATAGACCCCGATCCGCAAAAAGCCGCCGCTGTGCCAATCCGCGCGACAGTGACCGAGGCGATACCGCAGCGACTGAGTTTCGGTCTGGGTATATCGAGCAATACAGGCTACCGGGCGGAAACATCCTACCGTCACGTCAACCTTTTCGGGTATGGCTGGGAGCTTGCTAGCGGTTTGCGCATGGAGCAGCGCCGCCAGTACGCATACGCCGATCTTTTCCTGCCGCCCGGGCAGGCGCGCCACCGCGACAGTGCCGGTATAAGCCTTGAACGCAGCGACCTGGAAGGACTTCGGATATACACCGGCGCAGCGGGGCTGGCCCGGAATACCCGGCACGGCGACATCGAAACCCAGATTGCCACACGTGTGCAGCGCGAAGAAATTCATCCCGAGAATGCCGAAGCAAACAGCTACAACACCCTGACGCTGAACTGGAGCTGGATACGGCGCGCTGTCGACAATGTGCTGGATCCGCGCAAGGGCTACGTAATCGAAATCCAGCTTGGCGGCGGCCTCGGCCTGTCCGCGCAGGCGCAGCATTTCACCCGTGCCTACAGCCGCTATCAACACTATTTCACCCTCGGAGAGCGCAATGTGCTCACCCTGCGCGGCGAAGCTGGCGCGACGCTGGCGGAAACGCGGGATGGCGTCCCACAAGATTTTTTATTCCGCGCCGGGGGCACGCAATCGGTGCGCGGCTATGCTTACCGCAGTCTTGGCGTGACGGAAGGCTCGGCCACCGTTGGGGGACGCTGCATCGCCACAGCCAGCGCGGAATTCGTGCGCTGGATCAAGGCCAACGCGGGAATGGCGGTATTTGTCGACTCAGGCGACGCAGCCGATTCGAGGACATCTTTTCGTGCCCACACCGGCTACGGTCTCGGTGCGCGATGGCTCAGTCCCGCCGGCCCGCTGGCCATCGATCTGGCCTGGGCGCGCAACGAAAAACGCCCGCGGCTGCATTTTGGGGTGGAAGTGGCGTTTTAGAACCTGTTTGCACAGTCTTTCAAAAAGCCCGGGACTCTCTCTGTCTGCTCAAGCCAGTTTCTTACAAATAATTGATTATATGAAAATTACCTTCGGCAAATTCGGCCCGAACGGATTGTGTATTGCACAGCGCTTGCCTAAACGGTCTTTTGCCGCCTGACCGCGTTCAACAGAATGCCTATGGTGCTGCCGTTGTGCAGCACGCTGGCGGCAACCGGGCTTAGAAGGCCAAGCGCCGCCGCCGACAGAATGGCGGTATTCAACCCCACGGTCAGCCTGTAGTTGGACGAGATACGCCCGAGGGCAGCCAGCGCCAGCGCCTTGGCATCGGCGATGCGGGTGATGTCGTCTTCGAGGAGCGCGACATCGGCTGTGAGGCGGGCGACATCCGCGCCTTTTTGCATGGCAATGCCGACGTGCGCAACAGCCAGCGCAGGCGCGTCGTTGACGCCGTCGCCTACGAAGGCGATCCGCGCGCCCTGCTCTTTCAATGTTTGAATGATGGCGGCCTTGCGTTCGGGCAGGAGATCGGCATGGTATTCATCGATGCCCAGGATGGCGGCGAATTCGGCTGCGCGGTCGGCATGGTCGCCGGTGAGCATGACGATTTTACCGACCCCCAGGGCGCGCAGCCGCGCAATGGTGGCGGCGCTCTCCGCGCGCAGAACGTCGCGCAGGGCCAGCACGCCAAGGAGCCTGCCGCCGAAGCCTATGTACAGCAGGGTCTTGCCGTCGCAATGGAGCCGGTCGAGCGTGTCGCGGTAGGGGGAAACGTCGATGCCTTCGTCGTCCTCGATAAAATGGCGCGAGCCGACGACGATGCGCTGGCCGTCGATGATGCTGGCAACGCCGTGCGCGACGACGAATTCGACTTCCTTGTGGTTGAAATGCCGCCCGCTCATGGAACGCGCAGCCTCAACCACTGCCATCGCCATCGGGTGAAAGTAGTGCTCCTCAACAGAGGCCGCCAAGCAAATCAAATCTTCGGCACTGTAAGAAGTGTCGAACGCGATGGAGTCGGTGACGGCCAAGGAGCCAGAGCTGAGCGTTCCCGTCTTGTCGAATACGAAAGTATCGGCCTCGGCGAGACGCTCAAGGGCGTCGGCTCCTTTGACGAGAATGCCGTTTTTGCCCGCCTGATACATGGCGGACTTGAACGCGACCGGCGTCGCCAGCTTGAGCGCACAGGCATAGTCGGCCTGCAACACGGCGGCGGCTCGACGCCAGTCGGCGGAAACGGCATAGGAAGCGCCCGCCAGCGCCACAATCCAGGGAACCAGCCGGTCGGCCAGATGCGCGGCATCGAGCTGCGCCGCGCTTTTCACGGTCAGGGATTGCTCGACGTAATCGGCGATGCGCGCCACGGCGGTATGCGCGCCGACCTGTTCAGCATAGATACGCAGGCGGCCTTCTTCTACGTGCGTACCGGAAAGCACCATATCGCCGCGTGATTTTGCCACCGGCGCGCTCTCGCCCGTCATTGTTGCCTCGTTTACGCGCGCCACGCCGGAAAGCACGGTTCCATCCACGGGGATGATGGCGCCAGCGCCGACGATCACGGTATCCCCGACGATTACTTCGTCGGCGGAGACGACAAACTCGCGTCCCTGACGCTCTACCCAGACTTCTTTATCGACTGGGTTCAGAAGGTGTTTCAGGAGTTCATCGGATCGCCGGACGATGGATTCTTCCATGCATTCGCCCAGTTCAAGCATAAAAATGGTGGCGCTGGCCGATGCGGTATCCCGCAGCAGAAGAGAAATGCCTACCGCGACAGCTTCTAGTGCATGAGATCCGATGCCGTTGTCGCGGAAATCGCGCGCGCCCTTGCGCAGCACCGGCAAGGCAAGACCTGCTGTGGCGAGCAGGTGCAAGGCAGGCGGCAACAGGAAGGCGCTGGCGAGAAGCGCGGCAAGACCACCCAAATTTCCAGACTGGCGGCGTTTCGGGGCATTCAGGGGAAGCGCCGCTTTTCTACGGGCGGCGTCCTTCCCTGCTTCCGGCCTCAGGGCGAGCAATTGCTCGCGCAGCTGTTCGGCGTCGGTAACGGCGCTATCGAACTGGATGACCAAGGCGCGGGCGCGGGGATTGATGCGTTGCCCGATGACGCCGGGCAAACAGGCAATCCAGCGGGAAAGCTCCTCCACACCATCCGCGGAACCGCCGTGCGTACAGGAAACATAACGAAAGCGCACACGCGCCGGGAGCTGGTGTACTGCCCACACCGCCGAAAAGCAGCGTGCGCCAGCCTTCATGGCAGCCCTTCGCCCGTTTTTTCCACTTCTATCTCTGCCTTGATATCGGCCATCTGCTCGCGCAGTTCAGCCAGGCCGCCTGCGACGCTGCCGTACAACTCGATGCCGCCTTTCAGGATTTTGGCGCGCAGTTCTTCATTGGAGAGCACATAGACCGCCGCCGCGCCCAAGACCGCGCCGACCAGGAATTGCTCGGACGGGCGCTTGCGCAGCCATGCTCCCATTTCGCTGAAAAAACCGGGCGCGGCGGCGTTCGCGCTATTGAAACCGCTGAAACCGCTTGCGAGGCGAGCCGCCTTGCGAGCTTTTTTTGCTTTGCCTTTCTTGCTCATGAAAACTCCTCCAGATCGTGGGTAAAGGCGCAAGCGCGCCATTTTGGGGATAAAAACCTAGCAATGCTCATCCCAGCTCGGGCTGAGTCTGTAGAAGCTCCTGACTTCATGAAAAATACCCCTCGGCAGGCTCAGGGCGCGCGGGATTGTCCAGAATTTCCTCGGGGTTTTCCTCGGCTTTACCCAGGTTTATTCGGAATCAAGACTCGATGGCCGCAACGGCGGCTTCGCTTGGCAGCAGGCATTGCAGCGCATGAACGCTGGCAGCCGCTCCGGCTGCCGCCAACGCCGCGCGGAAATAGCGCCGCTGTTGAAAAGCATCCGCCGCCATCGTAACCGCCGCCAGCACCGCGCCGCCTTGCAGGGCGGCACGCAGGGCGGCGCGATCCAGGCGGGGGCGGCGGTCATCCCGCGCAATGGCTGCCACAATGCCGCCAGCCAGCGCCCCGCGCACGAAATCGTTACCTGCGCCGCGCGGGGAAAGCGGCTTGTACGTCTTTTTTTTCTTCATCCTTGCTCCTTCTTCCCCCGGGGTTTAGGCGTCGCAGCCTCGACTGCATCCGCCGCTCGCAACGATTCGTCCGCAGCAGCGGGCGGAGCCTCATCGGCGGCAGGCGCGCCGGAAGCCAGGCGGTCGCGCCATTGCTCGCTCGATTGCCGTATGGCATCCAGGCCGGAAACGGCGGTACGGCGAATCTTCCGCCCGGCGCTTTCCACGGCTTCGTTCACGCCTTGGCTGGTTTTCGCCTTGCGGACAAGACCGATAGCCGAAGCGCCGACGAGGACGCCTGCCACGAAAGGTAATATGGGAAACATCGCTTTCTCCTTATGTATCAACTGACTGTAGACATCCATCCCGCAGGCGGTCCAGCAATGCCTCGGCTTCCGGCGAGGATCGATTCGCCAAAAGATCGGGCCAGGCCCGATCCGGGATGCTCTGGTTGTCATATTCCACAGTAACGGAACGCGCCAACCTGTTCAACTGAATTCGGCGGATACCGGGAACAGCGCCGAGCGCGTCGCCGAAACGCCCGGCTCCGACACCGGCATACCCGATCTGGCGCAGAGTTTCGGCGCTGGCATTCAGCTTAAGGCGAATCCGCCCCGGAATATGGTGCACTATGGCGGCCAGGGCAATATAACCCCGCAGGGATTCGTTTGCGTCCGCACGCGATTGTCCAGGCGCTTTCAAGACGTAATCCTGCCGCGATGGAAATAAAGATGCACGCCCAGACAGGCGGCGAACAGACAGCCGGAAAGCGCATGGGCGCGCCGGGTGCCCCTGCCCGCAAAGGCAAACGTAGCAGCGAGACTCAGCAGCATGCCGTATTTCGCGTAGCGATTCACCGCCGCTTCACGGCCCCGCCCGGCGTGCAGCGCCTTGAGTTCGGCGGCGACAATTTCATCTACGGCGCGCTCCATTGCTTCGACCGGGATGGCGGCGGCATTGTAATGCACGACAAGCGAAGACGCGGCGGCATTGGCATCGACACGCGCAATGCCGTCGAGAGCGAGAAATGCGGCCCGCAAATGCCCGCTGTGCCGGGCATTTGCAAGCGCCTTGTGGCGAATGCGTATGCGTCCGGGCGTGGAAGAAACGATTGATGGCATGAAATGATCCTCGTCGAACAATACGATAGTGAACAGTGAAAATTATAAGCAACTAAGCCGATGCTTTCCTTCTGGCCGCTTTGCGCTCCCCGAGCCAGCCCCCGCGCAGCCTTTCGGCTTCCCTGCCCGCGCTTTCGTCCACACACAGCTTGATCGTATCTGCGGGCGCGATGCCTAATTCAAGCTCGAAACGCATCAATTCGTCGCGGCGAAAAGCATGAATTTCCACCCGATCGCCTGCGCGGCGGCGGCTGAGCAGTTTCTGTAGCCTGTCGCTGTCGACCCGCAGGCCATCGACGGCGATCAACACATCCCCCGCCGAAAGCCCCGCTTTCTGTGCCGGGCCATTGTCATAAGCGGTGGCAATGCGGGCTTCCTTGTCGCTGGCAAGCTTGATGCCGAGCGTCGGCGCGGTATCTGCCGCTTCGGCCTGCCAATGTACGCCGAAAGCCTTGAGTTGCTTTTCCAGCGCCAAGTCGTCGACGCCTTCCACCGTCCGCCGCAGCCAGCGTGCGAGCTTGTCCCCGCCGATTTCGCCTACTGCATCGAAAATGCCATCTTCAGGCACGCCGATGCCCGCCATCCCATATTGCCGCCACAAAACCCGCATGACATCGTCCAGACTGCGCTTGCCCCCGCTGTCGGCGCGCAAGCGCAGATCGAGCATAAGTGCAATCAGCGCGCCCTTGGTGTAGTAGCTGACGATGGCATTGGGCGAATTCTCGTCCTGCCGGTAATAGTGCGTCCAGGCATCGAATGAAGATGCGGCCACGCTCTGCCGATAGCGCCCAGGCGTTTTCAGCAGCGACGAAACGGTTTTCGCCAACAAGCCGAGATAATCGTCGACGCCTATCACCCCCGCGCGCACCAGGGCGAGGTCATCATAATAAGAAGTGATCCCCTCGAACGCCCACAACAGCCGGGTATGGTTTTCGCGCGCGAGATCATAGGGCAGAAAAGCCGCCGGTCTGATCCGCTTGACATTCCACGAATGGAAATACTCGTGGCTGCACAGGCCAAGGTAAGCCTTGTAAGCCTCGGGCATCCCCTTCATGCCGGGATAAGGCAGATCGGCGCGGCTGGCGATGAGCGCCGTCGAAGCGCGATGTTCGAGTCCGCCATAGCCTTCGTCCACAGCCCGCGTAAGAAAGAGGTAACGCGGCATCGGCGGCGGCGCGCCGAAAAGGTCGATCTGCCATTGGCACACGCGGGCAAGATCGGCCTTGAGCCTTGCCATGTCGCAATCATGGCGGCCACTGATTACGATATCATGCCGCACGCCGCAGACCTCGAAGCCATCAAGAACGAACTCGCCCATCTCAACCGGATGGTCGATCAATTCATCATAATCAGCGGCGCGGTAAAGACCGAAACCATATGGCTCCGCCGCGCCGGGTTCGCCCTCGGCGCCCGGCAAGGCGGTCGCCACGCGCCAGTTCCCCGCGCCGTCTGGCGGCGGCTGGATGTCTATCAGGCAAGGGGCATCTGTCTGCCCATCGACGGCAAGAAATACGCTGGAACCGTTGAAAAAACCGTGCGTCTGGTCGAGATGCGCGGCGCGCACCGACAAATCCCAGGCATAGACCTCGTAGATGAGAGACAAGGCTTGCCCGCACGGGACTTTCGCCGCCTGCCATGTGCGCTTGTCGAGTTTGACGAGCGGCACCGCCCGCCCGCCAGCTTCCGCCCTCAAACTCACGATGTGGCGAGCGAACTCGCGGATCATGTAACTGCCGGGAATCCATGCAGGCAGGCTGAACCGCTGCCCGCCCGGCGCTGGCTCCGGCACCGTGCAGCCAAGCTCGAATAAATGCGCACCGGGGCGCGAAGGGTGAATGGCGTAGCGGATAAAGGACATATATTTGTCCATGCGGATGCGAATTCTGTCACTGGAATGTTACGATGAACCGCATTTTGATACCGGACGTTTTTTCACAAAACCAGCATGCCTACCATCATTACTCATGCCGCGCCCGCCCTGGCTCTTGGATCGGCGCTCGGCTTTCGCCGCATTCCACCGCGCCTGTTCTATGCCGTGGTTTTTTGCGCCATGCTTCCCGATTTCGACGTAATCGGGTTTCGTCTCGGCGTGAATTACGGCGATTTGTTCGGCCACAGGGGGTTTTCCCATTCCTTGCTGTTTGCCGCGCTCTGCGCCGCCCTGGCTTGGGCGGCAGCGCCATTCCTGCGCTGCCAACGCTGGCTGGCGTCTACTCTGGTTTTCGCCGCCATCGCCAGCCACATCGCGCTCGATGCCGCAACGAGCGGCGGGCTGGGCGTAGCCGCTTTCTGGCCGTTCTCCGATGAACGCTATTTCCTCCCGTGGCGGCCAATCAGGGTTTCTCCCCTGAACCCGCGCATCTTCTTTAGCGGGCGCGGCCTTGTCGTGCTGCAATCCGAATTCCTGTGGGTATGGCTGCCCTGCCTGACATTCGCAGCCGCGACGCGGCTATGGTTGTCGCGCCGGCATTGACCAGAAAC
>JAIRWW010000194.1 GCA_031268685.1 Azoarcus sp. | reverse complement strand
GTGGCATGGCGCATCAATCGCTTGATGCGCCTGGGCCGGACGCTGCCGGAGTTGCCTGCGGATGTGCTGTTGCAGGCCGATGAATGGAAGGCGGCCTATCTGCTCAATCACAAGAAAGTGCCCAAACAGCTGCCGCCGTTGCGCGAAGCAATACGACTGATTGCGCAGTTGGGCGGTTTTTTTGGGCCGCAAGAGCGATGGTGAGCCTGGGACCAAAACGCTGTGGCTGGGTATGCGGGATATTGCGGTTTTCGTTAACGGTATGCTGGCGGCCCGGCAGGGGGAAAGATGTGTGTAAAGGGATGGGCTTACCCCCCTCCCGTGCCCGATTCTCCCTCTGAAGGGGGAGGTTTCCAGCCGGAGTTGGTTTTTGATCAATCGTTATCGGAGCGCTGTAATGAAAATTGTATTTCTTGGCGGTGGCAACATGGCGACCGCTTTGATAGGCGGCATGGTAGAGCGCGGCTTTGCGGCGGGCGATATCCATGTCATTGAAACGGATGCAGGCGCCCGTGAACGCCTGCTTGCCCGTTTTGGTGTGCGTGCGCTGGCCGCGCCCGACGGCGAAACACTGCGCGCAGATGTGCTGGTGCTGGCGGTCAAGCCACAACAGATGAAAGCGGCGCTGATGCCGTTCTCCGGCGCATTGCGGGAAACGCTGGTCATCAGCATAGCCGCTGGCCTGCGTCTGGCCGACATCGGGCGCTGGCTGGGCGGCGCGGGCGCGCCCCATGCCCGGCTGGTGCGCTGCATGCCAAACACGCCCGCCTTGATAGGCGCTGGCGTGACGGGGATGTACGCTGCCCCGGCTGTCGACGCCAGCGGGCGCGAAACCGCCGGCCATATCCTCGCCGCGGCAGGCAGCACCGTATGGGTGGACGACGAAGCCCGGCTCGACGCAGTGACCGGCATCTCCGGCAGCGGCCCGGCCTATGTATTCCATTTCATCGAGGCGCTTGAAGCCGCTGGCCGCGCACAAGGCTTCAACGCCGCAGACGCCCGGCGGCTGGCGCTGGATACCGTGCTCGGCGCGGCGCGGCTGGCATCTTCCTCGGATGACCCGCCCGCCGTGCTGCGTGAAAAAGTAACATCCAAAGGCGGCACCACCGCCGCCGCGCTTGCCCACCTTGCCTCTGCTGGCTGGTACGATGCCCTGATCGGCGCAGTGGCGGCTGCAAGTGCGCGCAGCCGCGAACTGGGCGATCAATTCGGCCAGGATCAGACGTAAGGACGAAACACATGCTTGTTATCCAAATCGTACTTCTCATCGCCGGCATGGTATTCGGTTTCATTACCCTGGCCCTGCTTGCGCGTTTCTTCATGCAATGGGGGCGGGTTTCTTTCCGCAATTCGGTCGGGGATTTCGTTATTGCCGTCACCGATTGGGCGGTGATGCCCTTGCGGCGCATTGTCCCTGGGCTGTTCGGCCTCGACATGGCAAGCCTTCTGCCAGCCTGGGCCGCGCAAATGATTTACGCTGCCATAGAACTGAGCTTGCACGGCATGTCGGCGGGGGCGCTGGCCGCCATTCCCCTGCTGGGCGTCATCGGTCTCGCGCGCATGGCGGTCTACCTGGTTTTCTTCGTCGTCCTGGCTGCGGCGATATTGTCCTGGGTGGGGCCGCACTTGCCTGCGGCCATGGTGTTTGATGCGCTGGCGCGGCCTTTTCTCGCGCCTTTCCGGCGGCTGATACGTCCGCTGAACGGTATCGACCTGTCGCCGCTGGTGCTGTTGGTACTGCTGCAAATAATTTTGCTGGTGCTCAACCAGATGTGGCAGGGCACGCTGGCATGGTCTCCGGCTTCCTGACGTGTCCGGCGAATGGCTGACCGAGACCGGCGACGGCTCACTGATCCTCACGCTGCATGTGCAGCCGGGGGCCAAGCGCACAGGTTTTGCTGGCTTATATGGTGAAGCCGCCAAAATCCGCCTGTCCGCGCCGCCCGTCGACGGCAAGGCCAACGCCGCGTTATGTGCGTTTCTGGCGGAAACCTGCGGCGCGCCCAAATCCGCGGTCAGCCTCATGAGCGGCGAGACCTCGCGCGCCAAGCGGGTACGCATCGCGCCAGGGCCGGGCCGGGCCGAACGCCTGCGCGCGGCCCTGGCAGGGGCGCGCTGAAAACATAAAAACCTGCCCGCCATCGTCGTGCATGAGCCGGGCAACCTCGCTCCGTCGACACGGATGGAGCAGCGGATGCTGGGGCTAAACACATGGCAGTTCCCGATTTTCACGACTTCCTGCCATCCCACGGCAAGAAACTGGAAGTCAGCTTGGCTGAAAGATACACACGAAAGCTTCCACATTGACGGCCAAGGGCGGAAAACCCAGAATGCCGATTGAGTTGGCGCCCCGGTATCAGTCCGCGCTTTTGAAAAACACGTCTACATAATCGGTCGTTATGCCATCGCAAGGATTGAGACTTTCCTGCATTCGCCAATATCGGCGTGCCCCCACGGCTTGAAGTGGAATTCGCCCTTGCGTTCGCAGAGCTGTCTGTCATTGAAGTGGTCGGCCTTCATCACTATTTCGCCTTTCAGGATAAACTCTCGCGCATTGACGATCCTTATCGTGCCTTGCGCGGTAATGTACTTCCCATCCAATTCTTGGCGCGCATCCATGTATAGCGTGTCGTCCTTGCGGGTCACAAGCGCCGTGCCGAATTTTTCCCAACTGATCCATTGCACCGAAAAAAATGCTTGCCAAGCAACGACTGCTCAGCCAATTCGTCCGCTGTCTCCGCCAACGTTCCTCCGGACGCCAGCAACGCCGCGCACAACAGCGCGCAATGCCGGGAAAAAGGCAATTCCATGATGATGCTTCCTTGATGAATGAGGGGGAGGGCGGCAAGTGCCGCTTTGCCGTGGGCTTCCGGAACTGGCCGCCCTTGCAAGTTTCGGATTATCCGGTTTTTATGACGAAGATGCGAGGGACGCCCGGCGGCGGCCGCAACTTATACTTTCGCCAATGCCGCGAGATACTCGAATTCCAAATGTGAGCTTTGGAGAAATCATGATATCCGTATTCCTGCGCTGCTTGGCACTGTGCGCGGTGTTGCTGGTGATCGGGGTAAGGTCGGCGGAGGCGGCGGGCGTGACTGCGGAGGATGCGCGGGAGAACCGAGCGCGCCATCCGGGCGGCGGCGTGCTGGCCGGATGCGCAGAAGCGGGAAAGAATCCGGCAACTGGGCGAAGCGCCCGATGACAAAGTCGTCGATTTCAGGAACCGGGTGCTGGTGGAGATAAGCGAGTGCGAGTCTCGGCAGTTGACTGAGAAAAACGAACCGCCGCCGGAACCCAAGCCCGTTCTCAAGCCCCGCAAGCCTTCGCCTCAGGCGGACGACAGTCAGGGCGATTACCCCAAGGCGTTGGAATGGAATCGGAAGGCTTTGGCCATCAAAGAAAAAATGCCGGACAAAGAGCATTTGGATACGGCCGCGACCTACAACGATATCGCCGTGGCAATAAACCAGCGATATCTTCACCAGTCGACCCGCTCGATTTCGCCGAGCGAGCGCCCGAGGAACCTTTCTCCAATCGTCTGGAACCGCAAGGGTATGTCGGTGACGATGTAGCGGTAATCCGCAGGTTCCGCGCCCGTAGCAGACAACCCCGCCTGTTGCAGGTGTGCGGCGGCCAATTCGGCGGCGGTCAGGGCGGAATCGATCAGGCGCACGCCTTCCCCG
>JAIRWW010000177.1 GCA_031268685.1 Azoarcus sp. | reverse complement strand
TTGTTTTGCTGGTTTGCACTGCTGCACACCAGTCTCATGTTGCACTTCCATACGAGGAAGCTTTGAACATGCCGCCCGCCCTGAACTTGTAGAAGGGTGTTCCCCGTGGAAATCACGGGCTTCGGCAGGCTCGGCCCGAACGGAGGGGATTTGTCTGGATGCTTCCTGCTGAAATCACCATGGCTTATAAATAACCATGGAAATAGCCACGGCGCTTCACGCTCCGCAATAACAGCGCAGCACTATGCATTGCCCTCCAGACTTGCCTGCTACCCCATGAATTCCGCCAGCCAGTCAGTAAAAGGCCGGGGATTCTTGGTCTGCCGGTAGGCGTTTTCCATATTGGTTCTGAAAAGCTTGGTCTGCGGGTGATCCCTGCCGAAGCGGGTTTGATATACCCGGTAAGCCTTGAGATATTCCGAGAGCGCCTGACCGTAGTTCTTTTGCCGATAATATGCCATGGCGACATTGCTATAGGCCGTAATTGTAGAAGGATGATCCAGGCCCAATACTTTTTCGTTGATCGCCAAGGCTTTCCGCGCCCATTCCGCCGCTTGCGCGTAATTGTGCTGCTGGAAATACACCCATGCGATATTAGTGTAGGTCGCTGCTGTGTCGGGGTGTTCCTTGCCCGCCAGTTTCTCCTGAATCGCCACCGCCCGCTGCAAATAGCCCAGCGCCTTCCCGTAATTGCCCTGCCTGGCTACAACAACAGCAAGGTTGTTGTAGGCTACTACGTTTTGACCTTCCATGTCCTTTGGGCTGGCCGCGAGAGCTTTTTCGTACCACTGCACAGCCTTGGCATAGTTACCCTGTTTGTCATATACCCCGGCAATGCCGTTGTAAGTGGCTACGGTGGAAGGGTGCTGCCTGCCCAGTGTTTTTTCTTCGATTGCCAAGGCCTTATCATAAGATGTCAGCGCATTGGCGTAATCGCCCTGCTTGAAATAGGCCACTGCGGCATTATGATAGGTCGAGGCCATTTCCGGGCCGCTGCCGCCGAACATTTTCTCCCGCATAACCAGGGCTTTGTTGCGCCACTCCCGTGCTTTGTCGTATTCGCCCATGTGCTCATGCACGGAGGCGATGCCATCGTAGGTTATGGCCATATGGGGATGCCGTATTCCCAATTCCTTTTCCCGAACCACCAGAGCCTTGGCGTACCATTCCAGCGCCTTGCCGTAACTGCTCTGACGGTCATATAAGGAGGCAATATCGTCGTAAATACTGGCGGTGTCGGCGCCTCCCTTTTTTTCGCGGATCGCCAGCGCCTTCAGGTGCCATTCCCTGGCTTTTTCATAATCGCCCAGTTCGCCCAGCGCGGAACCCAGGTTGTTGTAGATCGCGGCGGCATCGACTTCGCCGCCGACGCCTGGCTGCCCGGCAATATCGGCGGCCTGCGCAAGAATGTCGCGCGCCTTGCCGTATTGCCCCATGTTCATATATACGACGCCGACTTGATTTCTGTAGTTGGCAGCGCATCCATGCTGCGCGCCGTGTATCTCTACCATGTTCGAGAGCACGTTCTGGTAGCGTCTCAAAGCAACGGGATAATCTCCGCGGTCAGCGGCTCTCTTTGCGTGCCGTGTCTCCTCGGCGATTTTTGTGATTTTTTCGTTTTCTGTTTTGTCCCTGCCGACCATGCAACCCGTCATAGCACCATCGGCGCGCGCCAGCGCGCTCCCGGAAAATCCAGCAGCCACGAACAGGAATGCGGCCAATGCATGCAAAATCCGTTTCGTGATGATCATCTTTTCCCCCTTCCCTGAAACCCTCAGGCAATGCAAAGGCAAAAGTCTTTCAGGAAGCTTTGAACAATCCAGATCCGTTCGGGCCGAACCGGCCGTCGCTCTCTATTCCATGTCGAATATCCTTCGACAAGCTCAGAATGAATGGAATTGTCCAGAGTTTCCTTACCCTCAATGCCTTCACTTACATTGCACCTCTCGTTCAATCAGTTCTATTTTATAGCCGTCCGGATCTTCGACGAACGCTATGACCGTGGAACCGTGTTTCATCGGCCCCGCTTCGCGCACGATCTTACCCCCGCGAGCACGAATCTCGTCACAGGCTTTTCGGGCGTCGGCGACTTCAAATGCAATATGGCCATAAGCGGTGCCTAATTCGTAGCACCCGACGCCCCAATTACAGGTCAATTCGAGTACTGCGCCATCGTCTTCGTCTTGATAACCGACAAAGGCCAGAGTGAATTTACCGTCTGGGTAATCTTGCCGCCGCAACAGGCGCATGCCGAGCACTTCGATGTAGAAGGCAAGCGAGCGGTCAAGATCGCCGACGCGCAGCATAGTATGGAGCATTCTCATGAATTGTTCCTCATGGCGAGAACCGTGGAGACGGCGCACCGGTCGTTCCGGGGGCGAGAATGCTCACGCCGCGGTCGCGGCGCAAGGCTTCGAGCAGAAAATGGACGAAGGCCAGGCCGGACAAGGCCGGAGCGACGATGTTCAGCAGCGGCACGTAGGCGAGAAGGACGGACGTGCCGCCCAGCAAAAACAATGAAGGGCGCAATTCTTCGCGCAGGCGGACGAATTCGTCACGATCGGCATGGCGCATCAAGGCGTCATAGCCGAAAATTCGCTGATTGAGCCATCCGACAGCGAGCACCGGCGCAGCCAGCGACACACCGGGAATCAGCCAAAGCGGCAGCGAGAGAACGAAAACCAACATGAACCACAGGAGCGCAGCAACGGTATTGGCGACGCTACCCAGGTTGGAGCCGCCGTGACGCTGTTCGAGATCTGCGTAATCGCGCTGCGCGACGCGGTCGAGCATCATCGGCAAGGCCACCAGGGCAACGAGCGCCAACGAGGTCACGTAAAAGAGCGGCACAAAGGCACAGACCAGCGCAAATTTGATGAGGAAAAACACGATGGCCGCCAACATGGTCGAGGCGCTGATCTGGTCGCCGATGCCCCATCCCAGCCCTTCGACCCAGCGCATGCCGCTGCTGACCAGCGTCGTCCAGGACAGCACCGCCACCGCCAGCCACAGCAGCGCGGAGACGATGCCCGGCCAGATCAGATGGCCGAAAACATCGAAGCGCAGCATGCTGCGCATCGAACGGCCCAGGGCTGTGAAAATGGCGTACATCGTGGCGTTACATCGTTCCGTTTCTGTCTTCAGCGCAAGCCGGGAACACCGGTCATCATGCCTTTCATGGTGCGCATCATTTTGCCCACGCCTCCCCTGGCGAATTGCTTCATGACTTTCTGCATCTGCTCGAACTGGTTGAGCAGGCGGTTGATTTCTTGTACCTGCACACCGGCCCCCGCGGCTACACGGCGCTTGCGGCTGGCCTTGAGGAGTTCGGGGCGGGCGCGTTCCAGCGGCGTCATTGAATTTATGATGCCTTCGATGCGCGCAATCGCTTTTTCTTCGACGCCGCCATGCAATTGACCGGCGGCCTGGGCAAACTGTGCCGGCAATTTGTCGAGCAACGAGGCAATGCCGCCCATTTTGCGCATCTGCCCGATCTGTGCCTTGAAGTCGTTCAGGTCGAACCCTTTGCCGCTCTTGAGCTTTTGCGCAAGTTGAACCGCTTTTTCTTCGTCAACGCTGCGGCGGGCGTCTTCCACCAGACCAAGGATGTCGCCCATGCCAAGAATACGGCTGGCCATGCGGTCGGGATGGAAGGGTTCGAGGCCGGATAGTTTTTCGCCGACGCCGGCGAATTTCAGCGGCTTGCCGGTGACGTGGCGCACCGACAGGGCCGCGCCGCCGCGCGCATCGCCGTCGAGCTTTGTGAGCACCACGCCAGTGAGCGGCAGCGCCTCGCTGAAAGCGCGCGCGGTATTGACTGCATCCTGGCCAAGCATGGCATCGACGACGAACAGTGTTTCGACCGGATCGAGCGCCGCGTGCAGGGCGCGGATTTCGTCCATCATCGCCGTGTCTATCGCCAGACGGCCAGCGGTATCGACAAGCAGTACTTCGTGATGATGCTTGCGCGCGAAATCGAGCGCGGCGAGCGCGATGTCGACCGGGCGCTGCCCGGTGTCCGAAGGAAAGAAATCGACGCCAGCCTGCGCGGCTACGGTCTTCAATTGCTCGATGGCCGCCGGACGGTAGACGTCGGCGGATACGGCCAGCACCTTTTTCTTTTGTTCTTCGCGCAGCAGGCGGGCGAGCTTGCCAGTGGTCGTGGTCTTGCCCGCACCCTGCAAACCCGCCATTAGCACAACCGCCGGAGGCTGGGCAGCAAGATCCAAACCATGGTGGACGCCTCCCATGAGGGAGCAAAGTTCGTCGTGCACAACACCGACGAGCGCCTGGCCGGGCGTCAAGGAGCCAATGACTTCCTGCCCGACCGCTTTTTCTTTCACCCTGGCGATGAATTCCTTTACCACCGGCAAGGCTACGTCGGCTTCGAGCAAGGCCATGCGCACTTCGCGCATGGCTTCCTGAATGTTATCTTCGGTAAGGCGAGCCTGTCCGCGCAGGGTCTTGACGACCTTCGACAGACGCTGGGTAAGGTTGTCGAGCATATGGGTTGTTTCAAACTCCAAGTCATGACGGAAATACGAACGAACGAATCAGGGTAAACTAATTCGTAATATGTCACAGATTTTACTTCATATCCTTCCCGCCGTCCTCTATACGGCCACGGGCTTCTATTGCTGGCGCGCGCTTGCCGCCAGACCGGGTGATCGTGCGTCTCCCGGCGTGGCGCGTTTTGAACGCATACTACTCATTCTTGCCCTGTGCGCACACGGCTTCGCTCTGCGCACGGCGATTTTCCCCGGCGGCGAGATGCGCTTCGGTTTCAGTGTCGCATTGTCGCTCACAGTATGGCTGGCGATCTGCTTCTACTGGGTGGAAACGCTCTATACCCGACTCGATGGACTGCGCGCCATCGTGCTGCCATCGGGGGCGCTGGCAAGCATGCTGATGGTGTTTTTCCCCGGCAACCTCGTGCTGTCCGACAGCAATATCGCATCGCCGGTCTTTCGCATACATTTCATCATCGCCGTGCTTGCGTACAGCCTGTTCATGCTCGCAGCCCTGCATGCGATGCTGATGGCCATGGCGGCGCGACAGCTTCACCATGCCCGCTTTTCCCGCGCGCTGGCAAACCTGCCGCCGCTGCTGACCATGGAGACTTTGCTTTTTCGCCTGATCGGCGCCGCTTTCGTGCTGCTTACCCTGACGCTGATCACGGGCATCGTTTTCACGGAAAGTCTGTTCGGCACCGCTTTCCGGCTCGAACACAAGACGATATTCGCTACGATTTCGTGGCTGTTGTTCGGCGTGCTCCTCGCCGGACGGCATTTCCGCGGCTGGCGCGGCCGAGTCGCCCTGCGCTGGATGCTGGCCGGGTTCATTGCATTGATGCTGGCTTATGTCGGTAGCCACTTCGTGATAGAAGTCCTGCTGCATAAATAGGGCTTGGCGTAGGTTAACCCCACTATCCGGTTAACCCCATCATTCAATTCGTACATTTCACGATCCGGCGTCCCACGAAGAATATAGGACGGCGCCATCCGGTCAAATGAGCGGGAAATGACAGCCAACCCACAGACTGCATTGAGCGGGCTTGCCCGCGCACTCATCCAGAAAAATCGTTTGTCCGAAGCAGACGCTATCGCCTGCACGACAGGCGATAGCGTAACGAATGCTTTTCTGCATGAAGTGACGCAGCGCAATTTGTTGTCCGCACGAGACATCGCTTCGTTCGCCTCCGAAACTTTCGGTTATCCCCTGCTCGATGTAGCCGCCGTCAACCGGGATCACCTGCCCAAAAACGTCATTGATGCCAATCTGGTGCGCAAGCATCAGGTCGTCGCGCTTGCGCAGCGCACGAATCCGAACCATCTGACGCTGGCCGTCGCCGATCCATCGAACATGCGGGTGTTCGATGAAATCCGTTTCCAGACCGGCATGCAACTCGAACTTGTCATTGCCGAAATCGACAAGCTGACCAAACTCGTCGAACAAACTGGCTATTCGGCCAAGGAGACGCTGGAAAATTTAAGCATGGATGACGAATTGGGCACGATGGATGTCGCGCTCGAAAGCAATGCCGACGAAGAAATGGCCGCCACCGACGTCGACGACGCTCCTATCGTCAAGTTCATCCAAAAAATACTGGTCGATGCCATCAACGATGGCGCATCCGACATCCACTTCGAGCCTTACGAGAAGTATTACCGCATCCGCGTCCGAACCGACGGAATATTGCACGAGGTCGCCCAGCCGCCCCTGGCGCTGAAAGAAAAAATCGCCTCGCGCATCAAGGTCATTTCGCGCCTGGACATTTCAGAAAAACGGGTTCCCCAGGATGGACGGACAAAACTCGTTCTCTCCAAAAGCAAGTCCATCGACTTCCGGGTGTCCACACTGCCGACCCTGCACGGCGAAAAAATCGTCATGCGTATTCTGGATTCAAGCTCGGCCATGCTCGGCGTCGATGCGCTCGGTTACGAGCCGGATCAAAAACAAATGCTGCTCGATGCAGTCGCCCGGCCCTACGGCATGATCCTCGTGACCGGGCCGACCGGCTCGGGCAAGACGGTGTCGCTCTATACCTGCCTCAACATTCTCAACAAGAGCGGCGTCAATATTTCGACTGCGGAAGATCCGGCGGAAATCAATCTCGCCGGAATCAACCAGGTCAACGTCAATGAAAAAGCCGGCCTGACTTTCTCCTCGGCCTTGCGCGCTTTCCTGCGCCAAGATCCGGACGTCATCATGGTCGGCGAAATCCGCGATCTCGAAACCGCCGAAATCTCCATAAAGGCCGCGCAGACCGGGCACCTCGTGCTCTCCACCCTGCACACGAATGATGCGCCGACCACGCTGGAACGCCTCAAGAACATGGGGGTCGCGCCATTCAATATCGCCTCGTCGGTCATCATCATTACGGCGCAGCGTCTGGCGCGCCGCTTATGTTCATGCAAAAAACCCGTTAACACGCCAATAGAGTCCCTGCTGCAAGCAGGCTTCCGCAGCGACGAACTCGATGGCAGTTGGCAGCCTTACGGCCCGGTGGGCTGCGACCGCTGCAAGGGAAGCGGCTACAAGGGGCGGGTCGGCATCTATCAGGTCATGCCTATCAGCGAGGAACTCGCCCGCATCATCATGACAGGCGGCAACTCGATGGACATTGCGGCCCAGGCCGAGGCGGAAGGCATCAGCGACCTGCGCCGTTCCGGCCTGCTCAAAGTGCGCCAGGGCGTCACTTCTCTCGAAGAAGTCCTGGCTGTAACCAACGAATGAAAGCAACGGCAACAGCACGGCAAAAGAGGTAATCATGGCGACAGCATCAGCACCGGCATCCCGGCCCGCCCGCGGCCCGCAAACCCATCCCAAGGAAAATCTCTACAGTTGGGAGGGCAAGGACAAAACCGGCAGGATCGTCCACGGCGAAATGCGGGCGGCCAGCGACACCGTAGTAAAGGCTTCGCAGCGCCGGCAAGGCATCATCGTCACCAAGGTCAAAAAGCAGGCAATGTCGCGCGGCCACAAAGTGTCCGACAAGGATGTCGCGTTTTTCACCCGTCAGTTGGCGACGATGATGAAATCCGGCGTGCCGCTGCTACAGGCTTTCGATATCGGAATCAAAGGCACCGGCAATCCGGGCCTGAGCCGGCTGCTCAACGAAGTTCGCGGCGATGTCGAAACCGGCTCCAGTCTTTCGCAGGCATTTTCCAGATTTCCTGTGCATTTCGACAGATTGTTCTGCAATCTGGTCGCGGCTGGCGAGCAGGCCGGCATCCTCGACACCATCATGGATCGCCTTGCGACGTACAAAGAAAAAATTATCGCCATCAAGAGCAAGATCAAATCGGCGCTGTTCTACCCCGCGGCGGTCATAACCGTCTCGCTGATCGTCATCGGCATCATCATGATCTGGGTCGTGCCCACATTCAAAGACGTATTCGCCAATTTCGGCGCCGAGCTGCCGGGGCCAACGCTGCTGGTCATCGCAATTTCCGACTTTTTCGTCGCGTACTGGTGGCTCATCCTGGGCGTCCTGGGCGGTTCCATCATGGCGCTCATCTCGACCTACAAGCGATCCCTTCCAATGCAAATTGCATTCGATCGCATGATATTCAAGCTGCCGGTGGTGGGGGAAATCGTTCGCAAGGCTACAATTGCCCGCTGGTCGCGGACATTGTCTACAATGTTCTCCGCCGGTGTACCGCTGGTCGAAGCACTGGATTCGGTAGGCAGCGCATCAGGCAATCATTTGTACATGCTGGCCACGCGCGACATCCAGACCTCCATCAGCACCGGACAAAGCTTGAACCTGGCCATGCAGAATTCAGAAATGTTCCCGACCATGGTCGTGCAAATGGTGTCGATCGGCGAAGAATCCGGCCAACTCGACAACATGCTCACCAGAGTCGCCGATTTTTACGACCGGGAGGTCGATGATGCGGTTGCCGCCATGTCCACCTTGCTCGAACCCTTGATAATGGCTTTCCTGGGCATCGTCATCGGCGGTCTGGTCATTGCCATGTACCTGCCAATCTTCAAGCTCGGCGGCGCCGTCTGACCCTTTCCCCAACTACCGCATATATGCCAGACACATTAAGCGATCCACAGATTTTCATCCCCCTGGCCACCCTGCTCGGCCTGTGCGTCGGCAGTTTCCTGAACGTAGCCATCTACCGTCTGCCCAAGATCATGGAGCGCGAGTGGCTGGAAGAAGCCGCCGCGCTGCACGGCGACGCCGCGCCCTGCCCCAGCGGCGAACGCCTCAGTCTCTCCAGTCCGCGTTCGCGCTGCCCGCAATGCGGACATGCGATCTCGGCGCTGGAAAACATCCCGCTCCTGAGCTATCTGGCCCTGCGCGGCCGCTGCCGCCATTGCAAAGCGCCCATCGGCTCCCGCTACCCCTTGGTAGAAGCCCTGACGGCGGCGCTTTCCGGATACGCGGCTTGGCATTTCGGCTTCGGCCCGGCGGCGATAGGCGCCCTGATTTTCCTGTGGATCATGATCGCCTTGGCCTTTATCGACTTCGATACCCAGCTGCTGCCCGACAACCTGACCCTCCCCCTGCTGTGGCTGGGCTTGGCCTTCAATTTGCACGCCGCCTACATTCCCCTCGCCGATGCCGTCATCGGCGCCATGGCCGGATACCTTTTCCTGTGGTCGGTGTATTGGCTTTTCAAACTCGTCACCGGCAAGGAAGGCATGGGCCACGGCGATTTCAAACTACTGGCGGCCATCGGCGCCTGGCTGGGCTGGCAGATACTGCCGCTCATCATCCTGCTGGCCTCACTCGCGGGCGCCGCGGTCGGCATCAGCCTTATTGCAACGAAACGACTCAGCCAAGGCACGCCCATCCCTTTCGGCCCCTACCTCGCCATTGCAGGACTGATCGCCCTCTTCCACGGCGCGGCGCTCAACTTCCACTTGTCCGCCACCCTCTTGCCCTCTTGAAACCGGCGTCCCCGCCCTCATCTCACGCATCCGGCGGCGCGCATCAGCGCGTTGCGCTAGACTAACGAACTTTGCTTCCCGGGAGGCTCTCATGCCCATTTACGAATACCGTTGCGAGAGTTGCGGATTCCAGAAGGAACATTTGCAAAAAATGAGCGACGGCCCACTCACCGTCTGCCCGTCCTGCGGAGATGGCCGCTACGTCAAACAAATCTCGGCAGCCGGCTTCCAGCTCAAAGGCAGCGGCTGGTACGCCACCGACTTCAAGGGCGGCAAAACCAAGAGCGCCCCCGCCGCAAGCGAAACGCCGCCATCCTGCGGCGCCAACTGCGCTTGCTGCCATCCGTCCTGATACCCATGCAAACCGGGTTTTCTCACATAAAAAAGTATCTCATCACCGGTCTGCTGATCTGGATTCCCCTTGCCATCACTTTCACGGTGCTGACCTGGATCGTCGAGATGCTCGACGGTTGGGTAATGCCCTGGCTGCCCCAGCACCTGCAACCGCAAACCGTCTTCGGTTTCAATATCCCCGGGCTGGGCGTGGTGCTGTGCATTTTCATCCTGCTCGCCACCGGCGTCATTACCGCCAACGTACTGGGTCAAAAACTCGTGCGGCTGTGGGAAGGGCTGCTTGCGCGCATTCCTGTGGTCAAGTCCATCTACTACAGCGTCAAGCAAGTCTCGGACACGCTCTTTTCCAGCAGCGGCCAAGCCTTTCGCAAAGCGCTCCTGGTGCAATACCCGCGCCAGGGCACATGGACGATCGCTTTCCTGACCGGCACGCCGGGCAGAGATGTCGCCAAGCACCTGAACGGCGACTACCTCAGCGTCTATGTCCCCACCACGCCCAATCCGACCTCCGGGTTTTTCCTGATGCTGCCCGCGGCAGACGTCATCGAACTCGATATAAGCGTCGATGAGGCGCTCAAATACATCATCTCGATGGGAGTGGTCGCGCCGCCCGCGCACGCGACGGAACCCGCCCCCGCCCCCGCCCATCTCATTACCAATTCCGATTAAGCCTTCGGCATTATTTCTATGCGAACTCATTACTGCGGCCAAGTGACTGCCGCCCACCTGGACCAGATCGTCACACTTTGCGGCTGGGTTCACCGCCGCCGAGACCATGGCGGCGTCATTTTCATCGACCTGCGCGACCGCGAGGGTATGGCGCAGATCGTATGCGATCCGGATCGCCAGGACATGTTCAGAACCGCCGAGGCGATCCGCAACGAGTTCTGCCTGAAACTTACCGGCAAAGTACGCCGCCGCCCTGCGGGCACGGAAAACCCCAATCTCGCTTCCGGCGAAATCGAAGTGCTGTGCCACGAAATCGAAATTCTCAATGCGTCGGCGCCGCCGCCTTTCCAGCCAGACGACGACAATCTGTCCGAAACCGTGCGCCTGACCCACCGCGTCATCGACCTGCGCCGCCCCCGGATGCAGAAAAACCTGATGCTGCGCTACAAAGTCGCCATGGCTTTCCGCCGCTTTCTCGATACCCACGGCTTTATCGACATCGAAACGCCGATGCTGACCAAAAGCACTCCCGAAGGCGCGCGCGACTATCTGGTGCCTTCGCGCGTCAACGCCGGGCAATTCTTCGCCCTGCCCCAATCGCCGCAGCTTTTCAAGCAGCTTTTAATGGTGGCCGGTTTCGACCGCTACTATCAGATCGTCAAATGCTTCCGCGACGAAGATTTGCGCGCCGACCGCCAGCCCGAATTCACCCAGGTCGATATCGAAACCTCGTTCCTGGACGCTGCCGGCATTACCTCGCTGATGGAAGAGATGATCCGCTGCGTATTCAGGGAAGCGCTCGCCGTCGAATTGCCCAATCCTTTCCCGCGCATGACTTACGCCGAGGCAATGAGCCGCTACGGTTCCGACAAACCCGATCTGCGCGTGACGCTCGAACTCACCGAAATCACCGATGCGGTCAAAGATGTCGCGTTCAAGGTATTTTCTGGCCCAGCCAATTCCGGCGGACGAGTCGCTGCCTTGCGTATACCTGGCGGCGCAAACCTCACTCGCGGTGAAATCGACGAATACACCCGTTTCGTCGGCATCTACGGCGCCAGGGGCCTGGCCTACATCAAAGTCAACGATGCCAGCCAGCCGAATGAAACCGGCCTGCAATCGCCCATCGTCAAAAACCTGCATGAAACCGCATTACGCGCGATTCTCGCGCGCACAGGCGCGCAATCAGGCGACCTCATCTTTTTCGGTGCGGACAAGACCAGGATCGTCAATGACGCCCTTGGCGCTCTGCGCACCAAACTCGGACACGAAAAGAAATTCATCACCGGCGAAGCCTGGCGTCCGATATGGATAGTCGATTTTCCGATGTTCGAATACGACGAAGACGGCAAACGCTGGGCCGCCTGCCATCACCCCTTCACCAGCCCGAAAGACGAACACATAGCGCTATTGAAAAGCCATCCCGGCGAATGCCTCGCCAAAGCCTACGATCTGGCTCTGAACGGCTGGGAAATCGGCGGCGGCTCGATTCGCATCCATCGCGCTGAAGTGCAGGAAGCGGTATTCGACGCACTGGGCATCGGACAAGAGGAACAGCGGGCCAAATTCGGCTTCTTGCTCGATGCGCTCGAATTCGGCGCACCGCCGCACGGCGGCATCGCTTTCGGACTCGACCGCGTGGTGACGATGATGACTGGCGCCGAGTCCATCCGCGATGTCATCGCCTTCCCCAAGACTCAGCGCGCCCAATGCCTGCTGACCAGCGCACCCAGCGCGGTCGACGAAAAACAGCTTAGGGAATTGCACATCCGCCTGCGCCAAGCCGAAAAAACCGGCGACGCGAACTGACCCCTGGCTTCGCCTCGCCCGCCGAATATACAAAGAACGCAAAGCGAAGAAACAACCGAGAAGAAGGCCGCCGCCAATGGCAGTCTTCTTCTCTTTTTAGAGACCCCGGAACGACGCGAATCGTCAGGCTGCGCGCTGAATGTTTGCTGCCTGCTTGCCTTTCGGCCCTTGTGCGACGTCGAAGGAAACCTTCTCGCCTTCCTTCAGGGTTTTGAAGCCATTCATGTTGATAGCGGAGAAATGCGCGAACAAATCCTCGCTGCCATCGTCGGGCGTAATAAAGCCGAAGCCCTTCGAGTCGTTGAACCATTTAACGGTGCCAGTTGCCATATTACCTTGATCCTTCAAAATGACTTGATACAGTCCGGGAGCAATCCCGGTCGGCGCATTCATCAAACATCCAAAACACCCGGACTGCCTACCCAGTGCTTTGTCGGAAATGCAACAACCGGGCAAGCCCCCAGTAAGCACTCGCAACTGAATGTGACTTATGCGCTCCGTTTTTTACGCATTTGTCCGCCACTCGTCAACGGGTTTCATGTCCATCAACTCGTATTTGAGCTATTCACGCAACATCGCACGATGACAGGAATACTCAAACCCGCTTTCCATCTGTTCTGGCATACTCCCGACTCCAAGGAAGAAGGGGATGACGCAGGCCATCCAGAAAGTTCCCCGTCCATTAGCTACTGCCACGGCAGCGCGCCAACCCGACTAGAATTACCAGCATGACCACGACGCCAAAACAGGACGGAGCCGTACTGGAAGCCACCCGCACGGAGATGCGCCGTCCTCCGCTCTACAAGGTGTTGCTTCTGAACGACGATTTCACCCCAATGGATTTTGTTGTCATCGTCCTGCAAAAATATTTCGGCATGAACCGCGAGCGCGCCACACAAGTCATGCTCCAGGTTCATAGGGAAGGCATGGGAACGTGCGGCGTTTTCACCAAAGATGTAGCATCGACAAAAGTCGAACAAGTCGTATCCTACGCCCGCCAACACCAACATCCGCTAGCATGCGTGATGGAGGAAACCGAATGATCGCGCAAGAGCTTGAAATCAGCCTGCACATGGCCTTTGTCGAAGCCCGGCAAAAACGGCATGAATTTCTTACCGTCGAGCACCTGCTGCTCGCGTTGCTGGACAACCCCTCCGCCGCCGAGGTGTTGCGCGCCTGCGCGGTCAACACCAACGAACTGCGCCAGGAACTGACCCAGTTCATCAGCGAGCACACACCGAAAATCGGCGGCAATGAAGAAATCGAAACCCAGCCCACGCTTGGTTTTCAGCGCGTCATCCAGCGCGCCATCCTGCATGTGCAGTCCTCGGGAAAAAAAGAAGTCAACGGCGCCAATGTGCTGGTCGCCATCTTTGGCGAAAA
>JAIRWW010000176.1 GCA_031268685.1 Azoarcus sp. | reverse complement strand
CCGCCATCCCCGTGGCGGGATGGACGACGACAGCCGCGAGCAATATCGCCAGTTTCTGCTGCAAAGCCCGGTCGATACCTTTCTGGTCGAATTCCGCGACGGCAAAAACCTGTGCATGGTCAGCATAATCGACCGCTTGCAAGATGGGTTTTCCAGCGTTTATACGTTTTATGATCCCGACCTGCCGCAGGCCTCGCTCGGGACTTACGGCGTGCTTTGGCAGATCGAAGCCTGCCGCCGATTGGGTTTGCCCAATCTCTACCTTGGCTACTGGATCGCCGAAAGCCGCAAAATGGCGTACAAAACACGCTTTCGCCCTATAGAAGGCTATATCGACGGGCGATGGCGCGAGCTTGATCCCGGCAAGTCATGACATTCCCGAGCCAGTACGCCCGCGGCGCTCTGCCGCCCGATGCAGCCAGCAAGAAATTAGCGACAGGACTGAAGGCCAGTCGCTAATTTCTTGCTGTTGAATGCCATCCGGCAAGCTTGGGGCGAATGATATTTTTTGCTATGCGCCCGGATTAAAACTCGTCCAGCATGATGTTTTCGCGCTCGACGCCGAGATCGAGCAGCATCTTGATAACCGAGGCGTTCATCATCTTCGGGCCGCACATATAGAACTCGCAGTCCTCTGGCGCAGGATGATTCTTCAGGTAGTTTTCATATAGCACGTTGTGGATGAAGCCCGTCGGCCCCGCCCAGTTGTCTTCCGGTTGCGGTTCGGAGAGCGCCAGCGTCCAGGTGAAATTCGGGTTGTCGGCTTGTAGTTTGTCGAATTCGTCGATGTAGAAGGCTTCCCGCAGCGATCTTGCACCGTACCAAAAGCTGACTTTGCGTTTCGTCTTCAAACGTTTCATCTGGTCGAAGATGTGCGAACGCATCGGCGCCATGCCCGCGCCGCCGCCGATGAAGACCATTTCGGCGTTCGTCTCCCTGGCGAAGAATTCGCCGAAGGGACCGTAAACAGTGATTTTGTCGCCCGGCTTCAGGTTGAAGACGTAAGAGGACATCTTGCCCGGCGGGATGTCGTCGCGGTTCGGCGGTGGCGAGGCGACGCGGATATCGAATTTGACGATGCCCTTTTCTTCCGGGTAGTTCGCCATCGAATAGGCGCGCACGACCGGCTCGTCCACTTTCGAGACGTAGCGCCACATGTCGTATTTGTCCCAGTCGCCCCGATATTCCGGCTGGATGTCGAAATCTTTGTAGCTGACCGTGTGCGGAGGGCATTCGAGCTGCACGTAGCCGCCCGCGCGAAAGTCGACGTGCTCGCCTTCCGGCAGGCGCAGGGTGAGTTCCTTTATGAAGGTGGCGACGTTGGGGTTCGATTCCACCGTGCATTCCCACTTCTTGATGCCGAAGACTTCATCGGGCACCTGGATTTTCATCGCTTGCTTGACCGGCACCTGGCAGGACAGCCGCCATCCGGCGCGGGCCTCGCGCTTGGTGAAATGGGCTTCCTCGGTGGGCAGCATGTCGCCGCCGCCTTCCAGCACCTGGCATTTGCACTGTCCGCAAGTGCCGCCGCCACCACAGGCGGAAGACAGGAAGATGCTGTTCGTCGCCAGCGTTTGCAGCACCTTGCCGCCCGCGGGTACGGCGATGTTGCGCTCGCCGTTGATGGAGATATTGATGTCGCCGCTGCTGACCAGCCATGCGCGCGCCAACAGGATGATGGCCGCAAGCGCGAGCACGACGCCGGTAAACATGCCGATCGCAAGGAAAATTTCCTGAGTCACCGATTTCCTCCAAATGGATGAAATGACCGCATCCGGTCACATGGTGTTATTTGCCGCGACTGCTGCCTTGCTGGCTTGCCTTTTGTGCATTCATCGTCTTGAATTGCTTGCGTTGCTCGGTGTTGATGCCTTCCTGCGCGATTTGGTCAGAGAGCGCGGCGTTGCTCTGACCGATATTGACGATGGGGGCGTTGTCATATTTTTCTCCCATTTGGCGCACGCTGTCCGCCGCCTTGCGCAGGTGCGCGGCGGCTTCTTTATGTTTTTTGGCGTCTGTCAGCGCAATGGCTTCATCATTGGCGGCCGCGATGATCGCTTCGGCATAGTCGGTTTGCACCTTGTGGTTGGCCGACTTGATGACTGCCGCCTGGTCTGTGCTGAAACGCGCACTGGCCACCGTTTTTTGCGCGCTTTTTTTCTGCGCCAGAGCATCTTCAAACGTAATGTCGACCACGGCGATCTCGCGGCTTTCTTTATCCTTGGCGGAGGGTACTTCGACTTCGACAAGGACGAACTTCTCTTGCCCGCCGTAAATCTGGTTGATGGTCAATTCCATGCGCTGGCTCTTGATGAGGCATTCACGCCCGAGGCAGCGCACAAGACGCACGTCTTCCGGGAAGCGGGCGGAAATTTTTACATCGCGGGCGACGACGTTGAGCACATCCCCCAGTTCCGTCCCGAAAATTTCGCTCAAATCGGCGGCGCTCCGGGCGAAATAGGTATTGCCATCGCTCTTCAGGGCCAGGCGCGTCATCAGATCTTCGTCATAGCCAAGACCCAGGCCGATAGTCGATACGGAAATGCGTTCATTGACCAGCTTGCCACCCAGTTCCCCCAGCTCCTGCGGCGTATGCGGGCCGACATTGGCCTGACCGTCGGAGAGCAGAAGGATGCGATGCGTATAGCCGGAATTTTTCAGATTCTTGCGGACTTGCTCCGCGCCTTTAAGCACGCCGCCATATAAGGCAGTACCTCCGTCCGACTGTATGCGTTCTATGATTTTTTCGATCTCGCGCAGGTCTTTCGGATGGCGCGCGGGAAGCAAGGTTTGGACTTCACTGTCGAATGCGACGATGGATACGATGTCCTTGCTGGAAAGCCGCCGCACGGTTTCGAGCGCAGCGGCGCGCGCATGGGCGATCTTCTCGCCGGACATGGAACCGGAACGGTCGATCACCAACGCAAGATTGATCGGAGGGCGCGCTTCAGGCCGCTCGATACGCAAGCCGTCAATGGAGATTTTGACAACCGTGGTTTCCTTGGCGGCAGGGGCGCTGGGCAGAATGCCGCGATCGAGTTCCGCCCGTAACTGGATTGGTTCCGCCGCCTGCGCGGCGGATAAAGCGGCAACGCCGCTTGCCAATAGAATGCCGGCAAGCGCCGCCCTGGCGGCGCGGATATATGTATTATTCATCAAAAACTGACTCCGGTTGGAAACTTCCCCCTTCAGGGGGCTAATCGGGCATGGGAGGGGCGTAAGCCCGCAGCAGCCTTGCCGGCCGGTTACGGGCGTGGATTGAAACATGCTGTTATGCTGAAAAAGCATCAAAGTTGTACACCTGAAAAGGACATGAAACCGAGGGACATCAGGCCGATGATGATGAAGGCGATGCCCAACCCTTGCAGCCCGGCGGGCACGTCGCTGTATTTCAGCTTTTCGCGGATGCCTGCGAGCAGTGCGATGGCCAGCGCCCAGGACAGGCCGGAACCGAAACCATAGACGACCGATTCGGAAAAGTTGTAGTCGCGCTCCACCATGAAGAGGGAACCGGCCATGATGACGCAGTTGACGGTAATAAGCGGCAGGAAGATGCCGAGCGCGTTGTAGAGCGCGGGCAGGTATTTGTCCAGCGCCATTTCCAGGATTTGTACGATGGCGGCGATAACGCCGATATAGGTGAGGAAGCCGAGATACGACAGGTCGACGTCCGGCAGCCCAGCCCAGGCCAGCGCCCCGTCTTTCAGCAGGTAGGTATAGACGAGGTTGTTGGCGGGCAGGGTGATGACCTGCACCGCGATTACCGCGATGCCGAGGCCAATGGCCGTTTCCACTTTTTTGGAGATGGCGATGAACGAGCACATTCCCAGGAAGAATGCGAGCGCCATGTTTTCGATGAATACGGCGCGCACAAAGAGGCTCAACAGATGTTCCATGTCAGTCTCCTTCTTTTACCTGTGGGGCGAGCCGGAAAACCGCTGCTTCCTGTTGCTCTTTTTTCCATGTCCGCAGCGCCCAGATGAACAGCCCGATCAGGAAGAAGGCTGAGGGCGGCAGCAGCAGCAGGCCGTTGGGTTCGTACCAGCCGCCGTCTTTTACCAGCGGCAGGATTTCATACCCGAAGAGTTTCCCCGAGCCGAACAGTTCGCGCACGACGCCGAGCGCGATCAGCATGAGCGAGTAGCCCAGTCCGTTGCCGATGCCGTCGAGAAAGGATGCCCAGGGCGGGTTTTGCATGGCGAAGGCTTCGGCGCGGCCCATGACGATGCAGTTTGTGATGATGAGGCCGACAAAGACGGAGAGTTGCTTGGCCAGGGTGAAGGCATAGGCTTGCAGTATCTGGTCGACCACGATTACCAGCGAGGCGATGATGACCATTTGCACGATCATGCGGATCGAGGCAGGAATCTGCGTGCGGATCATGGCGATGAAGAGGTTCGAGAATGCCGTCACGGCTGTCAGCGCGATGGCCATCACCAGCGCCGTGTCGAGCTTGGATGTGACCGCCAGCGCCGAGCAGATGCCCAGGATTTGCAGGGTGATGGGGTTGTTGTCGAAGACCGGGGTAAGGAGAATGTCCTTCGCGCTTGCTTGTTTAGCCATGATTCAGACCTGTTCCGCGCTGTTCAGGCGCCATTCTGGCGCAGTTTGTCGAGATAGGGGCCGAAGCCCTGTTCGCCAAGCCAGAAGACGAGCAGGTTTTTGACGCCATTGCTGGTGAGCGTCGCGCCAGCCAGGGCGTCGACTTTGTGTTCCGTATCCTGCGTCGCGCCGGTCTTTGCGATCTGGATCGCCGGGCGGCCTTCGTCGTCGAATAAGGTTTTGCCGGGCCAGAGCGCTTTCCACTTCGGGTTATCCACTTCGCCGCCCAGGCCCGGCGTTTCGCCGTGCTGGTAGAAGCCCAGGCCGATGACGGTATTCAAGTCTGGCCTGATGGCGAGAAAGCCATGGAGCGTCGACCACAGGCCGTAGCCGCGAACGGGCAGGATCAGGGCTTCCAGTTCGCCGCTGCCGTCGTCCTTGACCAGCCGGTATACCGTGGTGAGTTGTTCGCGGCGTTTGATGAGGGCGATGTCTTCGCCATCCGCCAGTTCGGTGGATGTCTTGGGGTCTTTCGCGGCTTTCAGGGCGTCGAAAGTTGTGGGGTCGAGGCTTGTATTGACTTCTCCGGTCGTGAGATCGACGACTTGCGCCTCGATGCGGCGCTCAAAAAGCGCCCGTACTTCCCCGGCGGAGAGTTGTGCGTCGCCGATGCCGGCAATTGCCAGGATGCTGCGCTGCCTGTCGAGCAGGCGGTTTTGCTGCTGCACTGGCTTCAGGTAGATGGCCGACCCGGCGACGAACACCGAGGCTACAAGGCTCACGATGAACGCCACGATGAGCGTTCGCGCGGTCGATTCCTTATTGTTGGACATGGCGAGCCATCCTCCGCTTGATGTTGGCCGTAACCACGAAGTAATCGATCAGCGGGGCGCACAGGTTGCCGAACAGGATAGCCAGCATCATGCCCTCCGGGAAAGCCGGGTTCACTACCCGGATCAGCACAAGCATGACGCCGATCACCACGCCGAAAATCCATTTGCCGGTGTCGGTCATGGCAGCGGAAACCGGGTCGGTCGCCATGAAGAAGGCGCCGAAGGCAAAGCCGCCCAGCACCAGATGCCAATACCATGGCATGGCGAACATGGGGTTCGTCGCCGAGCCGATGATGTTGAAAATGAGGCTCAGGACGCCCATGCCGAGAAAGATTCCGGCGACGATGCGCCAAGCCGCGATCTTCATTACCAGCAGCGCCACGCCGCCGATGAGAATGGCCAGTGTGCCGACCTCGCCGACCGAACCCGGCATGAAGCCGCAGAAAGCGTTCCACCACGTCAGTCCGCTGTTCGCCAGTTGGTCGAGGCCATCGCTGGCCGCCAGCGCCAATGGTGTCGCGCCGGTAAAGCCGTCGACCGCCGTCCACACCGCATCGCCGGAGATTTGCGCCGGATAGGCGAAAAAGAGAAAGGCCCGCCCGGCCAGCGCCGGATTCAGGAAGTTCTTGCCCGTGCCGCCGAATACTTCCTTGGCGATCACCACGCCGAAGCTGATGCCGAGCGCTGCCTGCCAGAGCGGGATAGTGGGCGGCAGGATGAGGGCGAACAGCACCGAGGTAACGAAGAAGCCTTCGTTGACCTCGTGTCCGCGAATCATGGCAAACAGTACTTCCCAGAAGCCGCCGACGGCGAAAGTCACCAGATAGACCGGCACGAAATACACCGCGCCATGTATGAAGTTGTCCCAGAGGCTGCCAGGATCGAAGCCCGCCAGCAGGCCGATGATGGCCAGATGCCAGTCCGTCGCCACCGCCAGCAGTCCGGGCTGTGCGGCATAGGCGCTGTTGGCCTGGAAGCCCACGTTCCACATGCCGAAGAACATTGCCGGGAAGGTGGCGAACCATACCAGGATCATCATCCGCTTGAGGTCGATGCCGTCGCGCACATGCGCCGTGCTGCGCGTGACGCTTGCCGGGCGATATAGAAAGGTGTCGGTGGCTTCGTAAAGCGTGAACCACCTCTCGAACCGCCCCCCTTTGGCGAAGTGATGCTCGATGCTGTCGAGATATGAACGCAACCCCATGTTCAGCCTTCCTTTTCGATTCGCGTCAGGTTGTCCCGCAGAATGGGGCCGTATTCGTATTTGCCCGCGCATACGTAGGCGCACAGCGCGAGGTCTTCCTCGTCGAGTTCGAGCGCCCCGAGTTTCTGCGCCATGTCGGTGTCGCCGACGATCAGGTAGCGCAGCAAGTGCGTGGACAGGATGTCGAGCGGCATCACCGCCTCGTAGTTGCCCACGGGCACCATCGCGCGCGGGCTGCCGTTCGTGGTGGTGGTAAAGCTGAACCGGCGCTTGCCGAACAGCTTCGAGATATAGATGTTGAGCACCGAGTGCTTGTCGAAGCCTGCGCGCATGAAGGGCAACAACTCGCGGTCGCGCCCTTCGCGCAAACAGGAGACCTGTTGGTGAAAGCGTCCGAGAAAGCCAAGCGGGCCGCTGGCTGTGCGTCCGCCAAAAAGCGAGCCGGATACGATGCGGTTATCACCGGGCTGCAACTCGCCCGCGGCCAGATCGTCCAGGCTCGCGCCCAGCCGGGTGCGCAGCAGACGAGGCTTCGTCACCGCCGGTCCGGCGAGCGCCACCACCCGGTCGACCCACAATTGCCCGGTGGAAAAAAGCTTGCCGATGGCGATCACGTCCTGGTGGCCAATGTGCCAGACCGTCCTGTGAGCGTCGACCGGGTGGAGAAAATGAATGTGCGTTCCCGGCAGTCCCGCCGGATGCGGCCCGGCGAAACGCTCGAAGCGGACGCTGGACAAGCCTTCGCCGGGAATATTGCCTGTCTCGCCCGCGCAGATGAAAACCTTGGGAGCAAGCTTCGTAAGCGCCTTCACCCCGCGCAGGAAGTCTTGCGTATGCTCGGCGATAACCACGGCTGGATCGGCTGCGAGCGGATGCGTATCGATGGCGGTTATGAAGATCGCTGCTGGCGTGGCGTCGGTGGCGGGCGTCTTGCTGTAGGGCCGGGTGCGCAATGCCGTCCATAGCCCGGACTCTTGCAGGTTTTTTTGTACCTTGGCGGCATCGAGCGCGGATAGTTCCGCATCCGTATACTTGGCGAAGCTCACAGCTTCGTCGCCATCCAGGTCTATCACTATCGACTGGAACGCCCGTTTCTCGCCCCGATGGATGGCGCTTACCGTTCCCGCGCCTGGCGAGACGAAATGCACACCCGGTGTTTGTCTGTCAGAAAACAGCACTTGCCCGAGCTTGACCCGATCGCCGGTCTGCACTGCCATCGTCGGCTTCATGCCATGATAGTCAAAGCCAATGAGCGCCACGCTTTTCACCGGACGCCCGGCCTCGATGCGCTGCGCGGGCGCGCCAGCAATGGGCAAATCCAGCCCGCGTTTGATCCGTATCATGTTTTCCATCCCGTTTTTTATGAACATGACCGGGTGCACATCCGGTTTCAGAACCGGATGTGCACCCGCACAAACAGTTTGCGATTATAGGGGTATTGGCAAGCGGCGCTCATCCTCCGTTTGCCGTAATACGCATCTTTTTCCCGCGGCTGGCGTATCTCCGCCACAAACCGGGATGCGCATGGATGCCTGTTTCGCCCGTCCCGGCATCACTCATCCGGCACTGTGCGCTTGTTGCCGTGGTGGTCGAGCGCCACATAAGTCAGCTTGGCTTCCGTTACCTTGAGCGCCACAAGGTCTTCCGGATTGCGCTCAACGAACACTTCCACATCGACAGTGATCGAGGTGTGCCCCACCTCCACGACATCGGCGTAAAAACTCACCAGGTCGCCCACCGATACCGGCTGCTTGAATACGAAAGAATTGACCGCCACAGTCGCCACCCGCGAGCGGGCGCGCCGCCGGGCCGGGATCGAACCGGCAATGTCGACCATAGACATGATCCAGCCGCCGAATACATCGCCCGCCGGATTGAGATCGGCTGGCAGCGGCACCATGCGCAACGCTGGCTGGCGTCCGGACAACTCTCCGCAATGAGGCGAAGCCGCCGGTGTCTTGTCGCACATTTTTTCTCCTCATCCGATCCGTGGCAGCCTGGCCAGAGATTTTTCCACTTCTCCAGCCGGATACTCGAAGTTTTCGAGCTTGTCCGAGAAATAACGCTCGAACGAACTCATATCGAAATGCCCGTGGCCGGTGAGGTTGAAAAGAATAACGCTGCGTTCGCCGGTTTCCTTGCACCTGAGCGCCTCGTCGATGGCGGCGCGGATAGCATGGCAGGACTCGGGCGCGGGAATGATGCCCTCGCAGCGCGCGAACTGTACGCCTGCATCGAAGGTCGCCAGTTGCGGCACAGCGGCGGCTTCGATCAAACCCTCGTGATAGAGCTGCGAAACCAGTTGCGACGCGCCGTGATAGCGCAAGCCGCCAGCATGGATGCCCGGCGGCACGAAATCGTGGCCCAGGGTATACATCTTCATCATGGGGGTGAAACCCGAAGCATCGCCGTAATCGTAGGTGTATCGCCCCTTGGTGAGGCTGGGGCAGGAACTCGGCTCGACCGCGATCGCGCGCAGATTCTCCGCGCGTTTGTCGCCCGCTGCCTTGTCGCCGAGAAATGGAAACGCGATGCCGCCAAAACTGGAGCCGCCGCCGCAAGGGGCGATGACCACGTCCGGATAAAGGCCGATCTTGTCGAACTGCTTTTTCGCCTCCAGCCCGATGATGCTTTGATGCAGCACAACATGGTTCAGCACTGACCCCAGTGCGTAATTGGTATCCGCGCGGCCTGCCGCTTCCTCTACCGCCTCGGAAATGGCCAGACCGAGCGAACCCGGTGTTTCCGGCGCTTCCGCCAGCGTCTTGCGGCCCGTTTCGGTCAGCGGGGAAGGGCTGGCGAACACTTCTGCGCCCCAAGTCTGCATCATCAGCCGCCGATATGGCTTCTGCTCGTAGCTCACCTTGACCATATAAATACGTACTTCCAAACCGAACATCTGCCCGGCCAGCGCCAGCGACGAACCCCATTGCCCCGCGCCGGTTTCGGTCGTCAGCCTCCGGATGCCCGCCTCGCGGTTGTAATATGCCTGAGGTACGGCGGAATTGGGCTTGTGCGACCCGGCGGGCGACACGCCCTCGTATTTGAAGAAAAATTTCGCAGGCGTGCCGAGCGCCGCTTCCAGCCGCACTGCGCGCACCAGCGGCGAAGGCCGCCACAAGCGGAAAATCTCGCGGACTTCATCCGGAATGCCGATCCATCGTTCCGTGCTCATCTCCTGCTCGATGATCGATGGCGGAAATATCGCGCCCAATTGCTCGGGGCCTGCGGGCGTGCCGTCCGGCAAAAGCGGCGGCGCGGGCGGCGATGGCAGGTCGGCGGCAATGTTGTACCAGTGAGTGGGGATTTCGTGCGCTTCGAGCAGGATGCGGGTAGATTCCATGATCGGACTTTAATGGGTAGAAGAGATGACAGGCCGACATCATCCACGCAGTGACGTGGGTTTGACAACCGGACGAAAGGAAAAGAAGGGAAAATCGCGGCGCTGAACAAGGCTGGACAAGGCTGGACACGCCCGCTCGCGCGGAGGGAAAACTATTGGGAAATACAGCGCTTTTGCACAAAGTGTTTTTCGATCTCGCCAAAAGCTACTGCGGCGGCGATGCGCTGGCTGAAAGGCTCTGGGAAGAAATCGCCAGCCGTTATTCAGCGGCGGAGCGGCATTATCACACCCTGGAGCATCTCGATTTCATGCTGTCCGAACTTGACCGGCTGCGGCTGCTCATCCGCGATTGGGACGTCAGTATGTTTGCGCTGTTCTATCACGATGCCGTTTATGAAGCGACACGCAATGACAACGAAGAACAAAGCGCAGCGCTCGCCGTAGCGCGCATGGGCGAAATCGGTTTTCCAAAGGTCGATATCGAAAAGGCCGTTCGTCTGATTCTGGCGACAAAAGATCACACCATGGCGGCGGAAGGCGACGCAGCTTATTTTCTGGATGCCGATCTGTCTTCGGGGCTTGGGCGTCCATGGGCGGCACATCGCCGGGTGATAAAACAGCTGCGGCAGGAATATGAAATGTATTCCGATACCGCCTTCAACGAAGGCCGCATGAAATTCATCAACCATCTCCTGGAAACGCCCCGGATATTCAAGACGCAGCATTTCCATGAACGGTTTGAACATCAGGCGCGGGAAAACATGCGTACCGAGTTGGCCCTGCAAAAAGGCTGTCCCCTGCATGTGCACGGGAGATCACAATAATTCTATACGCATAACTCCCCGAGAAACTGCAATATTGCCGTCACTATGAAACTACATCAGGGTGCGCGCGACGACGAGGTTATGTACCGTCGCCGCCCCGCTCGCCTTGAGGCAGCGGGCGAGCGCATCGAGCGACGCACCTGTGGTCATGACATCATCTACAACCGCGATCCGCAATCCATCGAAACGCCGACGGGCCACGAAAGCTTTGCGCAGATTGGCAAGGCGGGCATCGTGGGCAAGGCTCGCCTGCGGTGG
>JAIRWW010000151.1 GCA_031268685.1 Azoarcus sp. | reverse complement strand
GTAGTGTTCCATTCCCCATTGTTTTCTTCGCTGTCCGCGCGCCCTTCGCCGCGCGGGTCTTCGATGATCCATTCAAACGCTTGGCCGGGCCATGCCATGCCGTGCCAGATGTATTGCTGACTGGCGAGCGTTTCTAGCTGTTGATGGACGATGGGCAGCAGGCGTTCGGCGATAGGGCCGCCGCGCAAGGGGCTTTCAGCGGACTGGCCGCCTGCGCTAGCGCTGCGGGCGACTGCTTCTTCATTGCGCGCAAGGGCTTGTATGGCGGCATTGGCCGAGGCCGCCGCGTTTCCCGCACTGGCCTGGCCGGACGATGCCGGGGCGGTATGGGCGGATGCGGGCGCGGATGCGGGCGCGGATGTGGAGGATGCGCTGGCGGCATTCGATGGCGCTTGTCCGGGCTGCTGTTGCATGCCCTGGGTTTGCGGTTCGCGCGCCAGTGTGGCGACGTCGATTTTCCCCGCCAGCCATTGCGCCAGATGCGATTCGTAAAACAGGCCGCTTTGCACCAGCGCCTGACGCAGCATGGGCGCGAGTTGGACATTGACGGCGGCTTGCGTGGCGGTGGCTTGCGCTGTGGCTGTTTGTGCTGTGGCGGCAAGCTGTAAGCCGGTGGCGCTTGGCAGGGACTGCGCGTTACCGGGTGCGATCTGGGCGCTAGCCGGCGCGGCCTGCGAGATACCCGGCGCGGCTTGTGCGGCGGCAGAAGTGGTTTGGGCGCTGGCGTTCGCCGTGGAAGGCGGTGCACTGAAAAAAGGCTGCCCGTTCGCCAGCGTCGTGGGTTTGGCGGTGGGTTGGCCTGTGAGCAGGAAACTGATGAGTTGCCCGGTCGGACTCAGGTTGGAACGGGCCGAAGCGGCGAGCGTGGCGCTTTCGGAGCCTGCCAACTGGGACAGCACCATTTTGGGCGATACGCTGGTGGCTATCAGTTCCAGCGTGTCGCCCGGCTGGGCGGAGGCGTTGAGCGCCAGGGTGATTTGTTGGCCCGCGACCAATGCGCGGAAAGTGCCATCGGGCAGCGTGCGTTGCAGGGTGGCGAAGAAACGCTGCCCTGGCACCAGATCTTGCAATTGAGTCTGGAGTTCGCGCGCGCGATGCAAACCCGCTACCGGGGGCGAAGCTTCAAAAAGACTGGCTTCGTGCAGGAAACGCAAGCGGGCGGCAAGATCCGAAGGAATCATGCTTTGGTTTCCCTGGCCTTATGTTATGTCATCGGTCACCCAGGGTTGTCGAGGCTGCCATAGGTGGCGCGCATGTTGCGGCCTCTGATTTCATCGCTCAGCCGCTGGCGCGCCTCTTCATGCGCGGGTTCTATGTAATTGCGTATTTCACGGTCGAGCGCCTGGATGCGGCCAATCAATTCCATCAGCGCCTGAATGTTTTCCTGATTTGTGCTGTCCGCGTCTTCGGCTTCCTGGGCGGGGACGGAAGCCGCGTCGCGGATTGCCGCCGCCTTTTGCTCGATTTCGGCCAGACGCTCCCAGTTGCGGGCGCGGGCGACCTCGACCATGGATTCATAAAGTGCGAGGAGCGCGCGCGCTTCTTGCAGGTTCAGAAGACGTGTTCCCGCTTTTTGTCTGGGCGTGATCATCGGTCAATTTCCCCTGATGTTTTTGCTTTGTATACACCCCTTATAGCGTGAACTGGCCGATTGCAGTGCGCACTCCTTGCGCCATGGCCTTGATTTTCTCCAAGGCTCCGGCGGCATGATGAGCCTTTACGCTATTTTCTTCAGCGGCGCGGGCTACACGTTCGACCTGCTGCGCAATGCTCTGGCTGGCGATGCCTTGCTCAGTGAGCGCCGATGTGATGTCGTTGACGTGATTGCGCACGATTTCCGCGCCTTGCTGGATGTCGGCAATAGCGCTGCCTGCGCGGTCGGCCAGGTTCACGCTCTGCTCGACCTGTTCGGCGGCGTGGCTCATGGCGCGGACGGCGCTGTGCGAACTTTCCTGGATAGCGGAAATCATTGATGCGATCTCGCCAGTTGCCGCCGATGTGCGCTCGGCGAGCTTGCGTACTTCATCGGCGACCACAGCAAAGCCGCGGCCCTGTTCTCCGGCCCTGGCCGCTTCGATGGCAGCATTGAGCGCAAGGAGATTGGTCTGGTCGGCCACGTCCTTGATGACCTGGACAATGCTGGATATCTGTTCGGACTGCTTGCCCAGTTCAGCAATGGTTGCCGAGGAACTCTCCACCGATTGGGCCATTTCGCGCATGCGGGTGACAGTGTCGCGGATGACGTTGCTGCCCTGTTGCGATAGATCGCCTGTGTGCTTGGAAACGTTCAGCGTGTCTTTGGCGTTGTCGCTCACATGGGTAATGCTGACCGACATTTCTTCTACCGCCGCGGCCATTGCAGAAGTGGATTCGCTGGCGGCGGTAGAGTTTTGGGCGACGCCGCTGGCATGTTCGGTGAGTTCCTCCGTGATGCCCGTCAGCCGGTCGACGTGGGCGAGTATGTTTTTGAATGCTTCCTGCAACGAAGTGAGCAGAAGATTGAATGCCAGCGCGGCCTGGCCGACTTCGTCTTTGCTGGCTACTGGCACTCTGCGGGTGAAGTCGCGGCTGGCTTCGATTTCCGTCATTGCAAGTTGCACGCCGGAGAGCGGCCGGGTGATTGATTTAATGAGAAAGAGCGCCAGCGCCACGCAGGCTACCATGCCGGTGGCAAAAGTGGCGATAATGGTTATGCGCATAGTGCCGATCGAGTCTTCGCCGTCAGTGAATGCTTCGTAGGCGATCTTTTCCGCCACATCTATCAGGGCGTTGGTCGTTTCGTCCATTTGCGGTGTGTGCGCGGCGACGGCAGCCAGGAAGCGGGCAAGATTTTTTTCCGAGAAGTCGCCGGTGCGCAGGGCAGCGATCGTCTGATCGGTTGTGTTTTTGCTAGGCGCGTAATGGTCGTTGAAGTTTTTGACGAGGACTTTTTCTTGAATGCCCAGGCTGGTCGCGCTGAAACTAGCCCAGTTTTTTTCCAAGTGTTCCGACAGATTGTGAATTTTTTCAAAATGATCTTCGATTTGATCCCCATGTGTTTGCGCGAGTTGCGAATTGGGTTCATGTTGGAACGCAAGCAGCATGTGCTCGACGATGTCGCCGACACTGCCATGCGAGCGCGCCAGCGACTGGATCGGCTTGTTTGCGTGGTTGTAGGATGTTTCCAGATTCGTTCTGACTTCGGTCATACCGGCAATGCTTACAATTGCCACGACAATAGAAGTAGCCAGTGAGACTGCGGTCAGTATGAGCAGTTTGTGGCCGATTTTGAGCGAATTGAGCATAGCTGTTTTCCCCGGATTTTTTGTGTGAACAATAGGACACAGACGGTGGCCAGGCAGGTTTCGCACCTGTGCCGCGCATCTTCTCCGTGAATAGAGTCTGTGTACCGGGGCCGGTTCCGCTATTGCATTCTGGCGCTTTAGAGGCGGGGCGCTATTGGGCGGATTCTTGTCCGGGCTTTTGTGTGGCGCGCTGGACAATGGCGTGAAAGCGCCAGCGACCGGTGCGGCGGTCGTCGAAATAGTGACGCAATGTCAACGTGGTGCTGCGGAAAGCAATGTCGTCCCAAGGGATGTCGGCTTCGTCGAAAAGCACGGTTTCAAGCGATTCGTCGCCGGGATGGAAATTGGCATCGAGCAAGCGGGCGCGATAGAAAATATGAACCTGATCGATGCAGGGCAGGTCGATAAAGCTAAACATTTCGTCCAACTCGACGTTCGCACAAGCTTCTTCCTGGGTTTCGCGTATGGCTGCTTCGGCGGTCGTTTCGTGGTTTTCCATGAAACCGGCTGGCAAAGTCCATTTGCGGCGTCGAGGTTCTATTGCGCGTCGACAGAGCAATATCCTGTTTTCCCAGACCGGGATAGAGCCGATGACCAATTTGGGATTCTGGTAGTGAATTTCGCCACAATTTACGCAAACGTGACGCTGCCGCGTATCGCCGGGCGGAATGCACAAAGTGATGGGTGCCCCGCATGTAGAACAATACTTCATCGTGAAACCAACCTTGCTTGAAGCTACAGATTTACATTCTAACAGGAGGACATATGCCACACATCGCAACAAACCGGATGCGCGCGATGGCATGAATGCCTTAAAGTTTTGCAGCATATCAGACCGGGTTGTGCAATACCTGTTGTGCTTATCGCCCGGCCACGGGACCATTTTTTGACGGATGCTCATATGTCTTCGCCGATCGACCTCAAGCGTTTTGCACAAATCAAGGCTACGGGACACCTCCCTTCGCCCCGAGGCGTTGCGTTGGCTGTCATGCGCATGGCGCAGGACGAAACAGTTTCCGCCGCCGACCTGGCGCGGGTCATAAAAGGAGATCCGGCCTTTGTCGGGCGGCTCATCAAGGCCGCCAACGGCATGCTTTTCCGGCAGCGCGCTATCGTATCGGTGCAGGAAGCATTAATGGTGGTTGGATTGCCCGCCGTGCGCGCGATGGTGCTCGGTTTTTCGCTCCTGTCGAACTACCGCAAGGGAAGCTGCCCTGGCTTCGACTACACGCGCTTCTGGTCGTCGTCGCTGATAATGGCTATAGCCATGCAAGTATTTGCCGGGCGTATCCGCCTTGTGGCTGCCGACGAACTTTTCAGCGTCGGCCTTCTGGCGCGAATCGGCGAATTGGCGTTCGCCACGGTTTACCCGATCAAATATGGACGCTTGCTTACTGTCATGGCGGAAAACAACGTCATGGACATCGCCGAGCAGGAACGGCAAGTCCTGGCTATGACCCACGCTGAATTAGGCGTGGCCATGATGACGGACTGGGGCATCCCGGCGGTTTTTACCGAGCCTGTGCATTATTACGAGCATCCGGGAGATGCACCATTTGCTGCCGATGGCCGGGAAATGACAGTGATGCAATGCCTGATCCTTGCCAGGAACGTGTCGGAAATTTGCCTGGGGACGCTGCCCGGACAGCAAGCCTTGATGGGGCGGGCCTTAAGACTTGCGGCGCATTTGGGCTATGTGCGCGAAGCTTTTGTGGACGACTGCAACGAAATTGCCCGGCAATGGCGCGAGTGGAGCAAGCTGCTACAACTGGGCGATACGGCCATGCCTCCGTTCGATGCCTTGAGCGGCGCCGACGCCGACGCCCAGACGGCATCTGCCCAGGAACCGCAGCAAACCGGAGACGAGGCCGAGGTCGCCCATGCAGCAGCGACCCAGCCCAACCTGCGCGCGATGCTGGTCGAAAAAAACGCCGCCGAGCGCGCGCGGCTCTCGAAAGCATTACAAGACATAAGCATTCGCGTGTTCGAGTGTGCCAACCTGGGTTCCGTCATGGAGCAGGTGCTCGACGTGCAGCCGCAAATACTCGTGCTCGACGGCAGCGACAACCCTATTCATGCGGGCCGCCTGATCAAGGCTTTACGCGCTTCGCGCATAGGGCGCGGCATGTACATCCTGCTGTTGCTGCCTGCCGACGACATCACCCACATTGCCGTTCTCGAAGCCGGCGCGGACGACTTCTTCATAAAACCCGCGGGCGCCAGAATGTTGCTCGCGCGATTGAACGCTGCGCGCCGGATCGTGCTGTTGCAGCAGGAATTGGAACACGAACGAGAAGAATTGCGGCATTTCGCCGCCGAACTGGCAATCTCCAATCGTTGCCTGCAAGAAGCCGCGCTCACCGATGCGCTGACCGGGCTGCCCAACCTGCGCTATGCGCACGAACGCATGCGGCAGGAATGGTCGGCGGCGCAACGCAGTGGGCGTTCCCTGGCGTGCATGGTGGTCGATGTCGACAACTTCAAACGGATCAACGATGCCCATGGCCAAGATGTCGGAGACATGAGCCTGCGCCAGGCATCTGATGCCTTGCGCATGGCCTTGCGCGGCAAAGATGTCATTTGCCGCAGCGGCGGCGACGAATTCCTGGTGATCTGCCCGGAAACCTCGCTGGAAGAAGCCATAGCCTGCGGCGAGCGCCTGCGCGGAGAAATCAACCAACTCACGATTGCCAACGAAAACGAAATATTGCGTTTGACAATCAGCGTGGGCGTGGCGGTAGAGGACGATACCATGGCCGATGTCTGCGATCTGGTCAAAAAGGCCGGCCGCGCCCTCTTGCTGGCGAAAAGGCAAGGGCGCAATCGGACGGCGTCCGAAGATGATTCAG
>JAIRWW010000227.1 GCA_031268685.1 Azoarcus sp. | reverse complement strand
TCAGGCGAAAACCCGACAGCGTATCGTCCGCGCAAAAGTCCAGATCCAGGGTTTGCACATCATTCATTGCCCGAGTCCTCCCCGGCATGTGTCGCTCCGGTCAGTTGCAACTGATATGCGTCCAGCCGCGCATCGAATCCGGACAGCCATTGAGCATCGACAAAAGCCTTCAGGATGCGCCGTACCTCGTAGCTGGATGGGCCAAGCGCGGCGCTGCCAGCGGGCTTGAGCTTATGCAGAAAACCCAGCTCCACCACCTTGTTAATCGTGCTCTCGATCTGGTCGATCAATCTGGCCTCGTTCGGCCCGTCAGGCAGGAAGACGCGCGCCAGTTCCACGATGTCATCGCGGCTGAGCACCAGCCGGGTATCGCCGCCGCCCGCATCGAACTCCGCCAGTTTCTTGCGCAACAATGCCAGCAGCAAACTCACCGGGTAAGACAAGGGCCGCCGCGCCACCAGCCGCGGCAAGCGGGGCGCGGCATCGCCGTCAACCGGTTCCGGTTTGCTCCTGAGAAAGGCATAGCCTTCCGCCTCGTCCAGCGCCAGATCCAGGTTCAGCACCGCCGCATAGTCGCGCACCCGCGCCTGCAAATTCAGCAACGCCGCCCACTGCCGCTCATCGCCGTCACGGTACAGCACGCTCTTGAGTAAATTGATGAGCAGCGCCGACAAATCGGCAACTGGCGCGGGTGCGGCGATTTGCGATTCATCGGTACTTGAAAGCCGCTCTTCCATTCCTCACTCCAGCTTGCTGTTCTTCAGCGTATGAAAATCACGCGCGGCAGCCGTGCGCTTCGGATGACGACGTCCTGTCCGTCGCTTGCCGCCGCCTGCCAGCGGATGGGCTCGACCCTGTCTTCGTCCACCGTGGTGTGGAAGGTCTCGCTGCCCAACTGCAAATAGGCGACCAGCTCGGCCAAGCCCTGCTGCAAGGGCCGGGCCGCCACCAAGGCGCTCAAGGTAATCTGCGTCTTGTCCTGCAAAGCATGCTTGATATGGCGGATCAGATGGGTTTTGTCCACCACGACCTGATCGAACAGCGCGCGCGCATCAATATCTTCTTCGCCTGCCTGCAAAGCCAGACTGGCGATCACCGGCTTCACCGCCGGTGTAAACAAGGGGCGCTCCATCGCCAGTTCAATATCGGCCCGCGCCTCGGCCATTTCCATGACATTGCCTGTTGGCGGCGACTCGCGCAGAGCAAGCGCCTTGCTCTCGATGCCGTGCAGGATGTCCATGATGCGGCGATTCTCCAACCACGCCTGATCGTCGAGAAAGCGCCGCAACTGCTGCGACAAGGCGGCGACGGTACGCTGGGTGTGCTCGCCAGCCTCCATCCAGTCGTAATGCACGCGGCGCGTCCGGCTATCGGGTTGCAGGTCGCGCACGGCGGGCAGAGCCAGCACACGGTCGAGCAATTGGGTCAATTCTTCCTGGCGGCGGCTGGAGAGCAGGAAATCCCAGAATGCCCGGAAGCTCTTGCCCTGGTCGGAGTCGGCAATCGCATCGCGCTCGCCCATGATGTCTTCCAGCAGCGCGCCCTTGCTGCCTTCCCACAGGGCGATGCGCTCGCGTACACGCCGGTCGAGTTGGCGGAAGTTGTGCTCCACCTCGCGGAAGTCGGTGAGCAATTCGCGCGCGCCCTGCATGAACTGCTGGAAGCGATCCTTCAGCGCCACATCGTCCAGGAGCGGAACATCGCCCGCCAGCACCCGCGCTATCTCGGCATCGATTTCATCGCGCTTTTTATGCAGTTCGGCCATGCGTTTGGCCGGGTCGGCCTCACTGCCCTCGCTCATCTGCTTGAGCAAATCGAACAGCGTCAGCAAACGCGATTCCGTACCAATGAATTGCCGTTCGGAGAGTTGCGCCAGCCAGGCGATAGCCTTTTCGGTCGCGGGAGTGAGGTCGAATTGCGCTTCGTCGGTGCCGGGCTTGTAGAATTTGCGCAACCAGCCCTTGTCCGGAGCGGCCCAGTCGTTCAGGTAATCCAGCGCTGGCTTGGGAAAAGCGTCCTGTCCCCGGTGCAGACGCAGGGCATATAACTCATCCTCCAGCGCCTCGGCCAAATCCGCTGCCGCCATCGCCCGCACATTGGGTATCACGAAAACCCGATGCAGAAAACTCGCCACCAGCGGAGCATGATCCGAACGCAACAAGCGCCACGCGGGATGATGGGTACGCAGGATGTCGAGGGTGGCAAAGTCGAGGCTCACCTTGCAGCGCCCTCGATGGAAAGCGCAATCGGCTCGATGCGGTAAGGTTTGAGATCTTCGCCCATGGCGCTTACTTTTACTTTGCCGTTATCTTCAGTCGGACAGAATCCTGAATTGCATTGCCTGCGCCCATTGGCGCGATCTCGCGCGCTTTCTTCTTCAGCATTGCTGGTTTGTAGCGCTCCATTCATCCGCAAGGTGCGCGAGAGATTATGAGCGCCTGCCACCCGGCAAACTTGGCTGGCGCGGCCAAGAATGGCGAATACTGGTCGTGGCCCGGCTTCAACAACGCCCGCTTGTCCTGACGCGGGCGACGGAACGGCGATCTTATCAGCGCGGCACAGGCAATGGCAGATTCCGGGCGATGATTTTTCGCTTGATTCCCCTGACACACCTTTGCGTGGGAGCATTCGCGCGATTGCCCTGGCCCGAACGGTGGCGATATATTCCTGCTTGGACGATAATTTGCATTTGTATTTGCCTGCATTGCGTCATGACCCAAACTGCCGGAAAAGCCATGATCGACACTGCCCACCTCTTTCGGCGACAATTGCAGGCAATACGACGAACATCCCGGTAGTGACAAAACGCGCCGCTCCCGCTCGAATGCTCCGGCAGGCAGATGGCGCGTAAATGAACTTTTTTGACAGGTCATTCAAATTTATGTTCTGCAATGCTTGCGGAGCCGATCAGGGAAACCGATCCTTCAAATTCTGCCCAAGATGCGGCGCACCGCTGCAAGCCAAGGCATCCGGCCCTGAAACCGCCGCCACGCCCGGCATCCCCAGCGATCCGGCCATCGCAGCGCCATATCCGGAATCACCGCCTGCCGCAGCGCTGACCGAAACAACGGCCATTACGCCGCTCTCGTCGATCACCATTGACGCTATTCCGGCGTTCGACTTCGCACCGCCGCCAATGGCTGACGCCCCCAAAGAGGACGAACCGCCAGCCGCGCCTGCAAAAACCGCATCCGAGCCATCCGAGGACGGAGCTGCTTCTTTGCTATGGCGGGAAGTCCAGCAGCAGGAAAAAAAACCGAAATACGCGCCGCAGAACAGCGCGGAGAAAGCGCCGGAAGACGCCGAGCCGGCGAAAACGCTGCCAGACATTCCGCTGCCAGACATTTCGCCCGAACCGGAAGAAACCGCTGCAAACGCCTGTCCAGAGCCGCTTGCGCCTGATGCACCTGTCGTTTTACCGCCAGTGGAGGAGCCTCCGCATACCGGCCAGCACATCGACGAGCTTGAATTCACGGCGCCGCCCACCATCCTGAACATGGCGGAAAGCTCACCCGCCACACCGGATATTCCCCCGCCCGCCGCCGAACACGATGTCTTGGCATCTTTCCCGGAATGGGAAAAAAAGTATGCCTTTGAAATTTCAACGACAGCGTCCGTGGAACAATGGAATCGCATCGAACCCACGATGTCGGGTTCCAGGGATTTCCCGCTGCCCATCGCCCCGCTGCCCCAAACCAGACCCGGCTCCATGTTCGCCGTGATTGGCGCCGCCATCGTCCTGATACTTGCATTGTCCGGGCTATGGTGGTTTTTCGACCGGACGAACGCCACACCCGAAACTTTACGCGAGGACACGCAGGAGGCTTCTTCCGAAACGCCAGCCCGCCTGACAGCCGAGACGAATGAAACACCGCCGGTCGAAACACCTCAGGCCGAGGCGCTGGCAACTCCGGCACAAGAAACGGACGGGCCGCCGCTCCCTGAGTTCGATTCCGCCTCCAACATAAAGCCGGAAGCGCCATTGATGTTCATACCCACGCTGCCTGCGAACCAGCAGCCAAGCAATCACAACCGTACCGACAACGCCATCGAGCCGCTTCCCAACACAGATCTTTCTTCCGAGGCTCCGGCTTTAATACCTTCTCCCCCTCCCACTGCTTCCACCGCTTCCACTACGCCATCTTCCCGTTCCCACGCCACAAACATCGCGCCCATTCCCCTGCCATCGCCTCCAACGCCAAAATACGGCGCAGATGCCGACAGCTCCAGACAAAATCCTGTGCACACCGCCGCTCCTCCGCCCGTCATCGAACCCGAATGGGAAGCGCCGCGCACCGCCACGCCGCCACCGCTGCCGTCGCTGCCCGTCGACGAACCGGAGCGGGAAGCTCCGCGCGCACACACTCCCGGCACGGAATTTTCCAGATATCCGCCTGCCCAAACGGAAGCTCCGCGCGAGCGCACTCCAAGCCAACCGGCTGCTGCCAAGGAACGTCGGCAGCAAAATTCACCGCCCTGGCGCGACCACTTACGTCAGGAACTGTCGAGATGTGAAGATTTTTTCTGCCGCGAAAGAGTGCGCGGACAATATTGTACGGATAGCAGAAAAACGCTGCCGGAATGCCGGAGCGCATCGCTTTGAGGAAGTTACATGACTTGCAATCACAGGAGAACCGCATGAGTCACAACCAGCCTGTACCGGGATTCCGCCACGCCGACCTGTTGCGAGCCGTCGAAGCGTTGCGCAACGAGAAAGCCCTGTTCGTCCTTCTCGCTACCGGCCTGCTGGTAGGCGCGTCGGTATTTCTCATGTACAGCCTGAGCGGCCCTGGCGCTTTCACGTCTATCGTCATGTTTGTTTCGGTTTTCCTGCTGTTGCCGGCTGGCATGTCCACCGCCGGTCTGCTGCTTATGGATCAGGCCAGGGGGCTGATGCCGCGCCCACTCGACAGAGCCTTGCCTGACGGGCTTTTCGCTGCCTTGCGGCTTATCGCCGTCTTTCTTGCAGGCGTCGCGGTAATAGTAGTTTTTTTCGTTTTTCTCAGCCTGCTGCTTTTCATATGCAAAGCCCCTTTTCTGGGTCCGGTGCTTTACGCCGTGCTTTTCCCGATTTTTACGGTGATGGCGGGACTGCTGTGCCTTGGCCTTGTCGCGGCTCAGTCAATGGCTGGCCCCGCCATCTGGGACGGCGCGACAGTGCGCAAAACCTTGTCCATACTCGTGCGGCTCGCCGCCCGCCGGGGCGTGGAGTTGCTTATAAGCCTTCTCCTGCTTGCCATGCTTGTAGTCCTGGCTGAATTCGTGATCTTCGGCATCGTCGTTACCGGCTATAAAATCGTACTGGGCGCATCGGCATCCATATTGGGCAGTTCGTCCCTGGGGATGATGGATATTCCTGTGTTCAGCTCCGCCCAATCCATTGCATCCAACGGATACGCCCAAGCCTTTGCTTTCGGCTCCATGATCATCCTGGTGCTCATATTGACCGCCATCATGGCCGTGACCTTGATGGGCCTGAACCTCATTTACCTGCGGATCACCGGCGATCTGCCCATGGCCGCAACGAATTCGCCGAATACGCCTCCGTCTCCGCCCAACTACGGAAAGGCGCGGAAAGCAGCGGTCCAGCCCCCTGAAGCACGCGCCGCAGACACTGCGGCCAGACCCGCCGCCAATGCTGTTCCGGATATCCTGGCCGGGCTTTTCGCCGAAACCTCGCCCCCCGCAGCGGCGACGCCTTCGGTCTGCCCTCATTGCCGGGCTGCCATACAGCCCGGCGACCGTTTCTGCGGCGAATGCGGCAAAAAAATCCAGGACTGAACCGTTGTTTCACGCACCTACGTATTGCAGGCGCGCATCGGTTATCATTGCGCGCCTGATCCGCTCCCGGAACTACGCAACTCAATGATCCGTAAACTGCTGCGCAAGGTTTTTGCCCCACGCGCCGCGAAACCAGCCCTCCCCGGCGAACCCGCCCGCATTTCCGCCGCCCAGCATGGCATCCGCCGCGAGCAGGTTTCGCGCGCGGCCATCAAGGTTTGCAGCACGCTCCAGGATGGCGGCCATCAGGCGTACATCGTGGGCGGCGCTATCCGCGACCTGTTGATCGGGCAGCAGCCCAAAGACCACGACGTCGCCACCAGCGCCACGCCCGAAGAAGTCCGGGCGCTGTTCCGCCGCTCCCGCATCATCGGAAGGCGTTTCAAGATCGTCCATGTTCCGAGCGGCGCGGAGACCATCGAGGTTTCCACTTTCCGCGCCAACCAGTCGACGGAAACCGACCGCCATGGCCGCGTACTTGCCGACAATACCTACGGCACCCAGGCCGAAGACGCCATCAGACGCGATTTCACCGTCAATGCGCTCTATTACGACCCAGCAACCGAAATCATCATCGACTATCACCACGGCGTCGCCGATCTGCGGCAGAAAACCTTGCGCATGATCGGCGAACCGCGCGCCCGCTACCGCGAAGACCCGGTGCGCATGCTGCGCGCGGTACGGCTGGCAGCCAAGCTCGGACTGGTCATCGACCCCGCCGCGCGCGCGCCGATACGCGATATGGCCACACTGCTCGAAAACGTACCCTCGGCGCGGCTGTTCGACGAAATGCTGAAACTGCTGATGTCCGGCAATGCCGTGCGCTGCATCGGCCAACTGCGCGAAGAAGGCTTGCACCACGGCCTGCTGCCCATGCTCGATGTCATTCTCGACCAGCCCGTGGGCGAACGCTTCATCTGGCTGGCGCTTGAAAACACCGACGAACGGGTGCGCGCCGACAAGCCCGTGTCCCCCAGCTTCCTTTTCGCCGCCCTGCTCTGGCCCGAGGTGACGCGAAAGTGGAAAGAGCGCCAGGACGCCGGCGAGCCGCCGTATCCGGCGCTTTTCGGAGCTATGGACGACACGCTGGGCACACAGGCGACACGATTGGCGATCACCCGCCGCATAGCGGGCGACATCAAGGATTTGTGGGCGCTGCAACCGCGCTTCGACAAGCGCACGGGCAAGATGCCGTTTCGCCTGATCGAACATCCCCGGTTCCGGGCCGGTTGGGACTTTCTCCACCTGCGAGCGGCGGCAGGCGGCATAGCGCAGGAACTTCCCGACTGGTGGGATCGTTTCGCCCATGTCGGCCACGATGAACGCGAAGCGCTACTGCACGCCACGCCCAAGAGCGAGACGCCGCGCCGCGGGCGGCGCAGACGCAGATCATCCAGTAGCGGCAACAACGGCAGCGGCAGCGGCGACCAAGGCGCATCCAGCACGCCGCACGCCGCATCATGAGCCGATGAATAGCCGATGAATTCTTCCGGACTCGTCCGCGCCTACCTTGCCTTCGGCGCGAATCTGGGCGACCCCTTCGCCGCCTTCGCTCGCGCCATGGAGGCGCTCGCCGCCCTGCCGGACACCCGGCCCGCCGCCCGCTCCTCGTTTTACCGCAGCGCGCCGCTTGGCGTCACAGACAAGCAAGCCGACTACATCAATGCCGTTATCGCCCTGGATACCGGCCTCGCGCCCCAGGCATTGCTCGATGCCCTGCTCGCGGTCGAGGCCGCCGGAGGCCGCAGCCGCCGTGACGCAGCGCCCGCCCCGCGCACCATCGACCTGGACCTGCTGCTGCACGGCGACACAGTGTTGAGCACACCTACACTCACCCTGCCCCATCCGCGCCTGCACCAGCGCGCTTTCGTCCTCCTGCCCCTGGCCGAAATCGCGCCCGGCATCGTCATCCCAGGCATCGGGGCGCTTGCGCCATTGCTGGAGACTGTGCGCGAGCAGCGCATCGTCCGCCTGGAAGATACGCAAGCACAGGCCAAGGGTCTCGCCGAACCGGCAATAGCGTAAAAAACCGCGTCGTCAATAATCGAGCAGACTTCGGCAGCTTTCTTCGCGCCCGGTCATGCGGCTGAAAAGCGCCAGACGCTCGCGCACGAATTTCCCCGGCAGACGCGCATTGGCGCAATAGTCGCGCAAAATCATTGCATATGCCATGTTCTGCGCCGCCGCCACAGTGACCGCCAGGGCGGGAAAGCCATAGCCGGATGTATCGCGCTTATCATCCTCGGAAGCTTCGGCAGGCCGATCCGGCTCGGCAAGCGCCTGCGCCGCACCGTCCTGCCCTGGCGGCATCTCCTGCGCCGACGCGGGCGCGAAGGACAGGCCGACAGCAAGCAATGGCAAGAAAGCGAGGAAGGCATATGGCGACATCGCAATTCCAGTCAAGGAAACTAGCAAGAATCCAGAGCTTTCCCGGATACCGCCCCCATCCGGCAAGAGCATAGGGGGCGGGGACAGTCAACAACGAGTCTCTTTAAGCCAGCGCGCCGCATCGAGCGCGTAATAGCTCAGAATACCGTCCGCTCCCGCGCGCTTGAACGACAAAAGCGCCTCAAGCACGCAGGCTTTTTCGTCGACCCAGCCCTGTTGCGAAGCGGCCTTTATCATCGCGTACTCACCGCTCACCTGGTAGGCAAAAGTCGGCACGCCCAATTCAGTCTTGACCCTGCGCACGATGTCGAGATACGGCAGCCCGGGCTTGACCATGAACATGTCCGCCCCTTCGGCGATATCGAGCATCACCTCGCGGATAGCCTCGTCGCTGTTGGCCGGGTCCATCTGGTAGGTATATTTGTTGCCCTTGCCAAGATTGCCAGCCGAACCCAGGGCATCCCGGAAAGGCCCGTAATAGCTTGAGGCATATTTTGCCGAATAAGCCAGGATGCGCGTGTGAATGAGGTGGGTACGGTCGAGTTCGGCGCGGATTCTCGCCACGCGGCCATCCATCATGTCGGACGGCGCCACCACATCCGCTCCAGCGCGGGCGTGGCAAAGCGCTTGCCGGGCGAGCGCAACGAGGGTTTCGTCATTCATGACATAACGGTCGGGATCGTCGGGGTCGATGAGACCATCCTGCCCATGGCTGGTATAGGGGTCGAGCGCCACGTCGGTAATCACGCCAAGCGCCGGAAAGCGCGTCTTGAGCGCAGCGACGGCGCGCGGTATCAGCCCGTCCGGATTCCAGGCTTCCTCGGCCCCCTCGCTCTTGTCGGCGAACTCGATCACCGGAAACAGCGCCAGCGCCGGCACACCCAGCTTGAGCGCATCTTCGGCGAGCGAAAGCAGACGGTCTATCGACAGACGCTGCACGCCCGGCATAGATGGCACCGTCACCGCCTTGCCCTGCCCCTCCTGGACGAATACGGGGTAAATCAAGTCGTCAACACTCAACTGGTTTTCACGCATCAAGCGGCGGGAAAAATCATCGCGGCGCATACGGCGCATACGCGTGAAAGGGAAAACGGGAGTCGCAGGCATCTTGTATATTCCTCGGAACAAAAACATGTCGAAACGCCATTAGATCGCAGCCCCATGGGTACTGCCAAGCGCCCGTTTTCACAGTCTGTATAATCGCGCGGTGCAAATTTCATAAACTTTCCACCGCGCGCGCCGCCTGACATTCATCATGGATGACACCCAGTTACTCCGCTACAGTCGGCACATCCTGCTCGAAGAACTGGGAATCGAAGGGCAGGAGCGCCTTCTGCAAAGCCATGTCCTCATTGTCGGCGCGGGCGGGCTGGGGTCGCCGGCCGCCCTGTATCTGGCCGGCGCGGGCGTCGGCGTCCTGACACTGGCCGACGGCGACACGGTGGACGCCAGCAATCTGCAACGCCAAATCCTGCACACCGAAGCGGCGATCGGGCAATGGAAAGCCGCTTCCGGCGCGGCATCGCTCGCCGCTTTCAGCCCCGGCACGCGGGTAATCCCGGTGCGGGAACGGCTGGCGGGCGAGGCATTGGAAGCCAGGGTGAGCGAAGCCGATGCCGTACTCGATTGCTCCGATAATTTCACTACCCGCTATGCGCTCAACCACGCCTGCGCACGCCTTGGGAAACCGCTCGTTTCCGGAGCGGCTGTGCGTTTCAGCGGCCAAGTGAGCGTTTTCGATTTATCCCGCCCTCAATCCCCCTGCTATCACTGCCTGTTTCCGGATGGACAATATAAAGAAGACGAGCCTTGCGCCGTGACCGGCGTATTCTCACCACTCACCGGCATCGTCGGCAGCATGCAGGCGGCCGAAGCCCTGAAACTGCTCGCCGGTATCGGCACGCCGCTCACGGGGCGGCTCCTGCTGATTGACGCCCTGGCCCAAACCTTCCGCAGCATCACATTCGGCAAAGACCCGGCCTGCCCGGTGTGTTCCGCCAGGGAAATCGCCTGACACTGCCTGTCGTCATAAAGTCTTGCAAACCGGACAATTCGAGTCTGTTTCTTTCCCGCGCCTGTGCACATTTGTCATTTGTTACCTGACTTATTACGCATTTCGGTACGCATTTCGGAATTTTTATGTTTGCATTAACTCAAACCATAAATTTATCTGCTTACTACGACTTTTCCACATCCCATAGTTTGCCTGTACAATAAAATTGTTCCGCGTTACCCATCAGCAACTTTGCCAGTTTCTGGGTGAGAGTAAAATTCTTCACAAGTGAGCTTTCAATGGACAAGAACAACGAACAAAGTATATTTGCAAGATATCGCAGAATCATCCTTGCTGTGATTCTGTTCATGGTCGCGGATTCACTGGTGATCGGCATCAATTTTTACAACACTTATAAGGCCGACGAATCCGCGATATCCATCAATTTATCGGGACGGCAGCGGATGCTGTCGCAACGCATGACCAAGGCTCTGCTGCTGATACAGCGCAGCGTGGACGTGAACGACGAAGCCGACCTCGTGCGCAATCCGCAAGATCTCAACCAGCCCATCAACATTTTCAACTTCCACACCGACGCCATGTCCAGCCTGCAAGAGCTGGATTTGACCGTCAAGCTTTTCAACACCACCCTCGCGGGATTTCGTGACGGCGGCATGGTAACGGGCGGCGACGGCAAGCCGGTCTTCCTGATACAGGTCGAAACGGACGTCTCCCGGAAAATTGTGGTGGACACCTATGAAATATGGGAAAGATATTTCCAATTATTGCAGCCATTATTGGGAGACAACCGGAATTTCAGCCTCGCAGACCTTAAAGAAGCGGCGGCTTACGCCCAAAACAACAACCTGGAAATACTGCGCCTAATGAACGATTTGACCACGGATCTGGAAACCGTCGCCAATAAGCGGGCAAGCACGCTCCGTATCGTATTAGTCATCGGTATTATCGTGGCGTTCTTCAATTTCAGTTACACCGTCGTTATTTCCCTCCGCGACCTGATGAGCGGCGATAAGAAACTCGCCGAATCTCGAAGTGAAAATGCCGAAATTCTTACGACTGTACACGAAGGATTATTCCTGCTGAGCAAGGATAAGAAACTGGGAACGCAATTCTCGGAATCCCTGCCCAAGATGTTGCACATCGATATTGTGCCCGGTATGGACTTTATGCCCATCCTGCAAAAAATAGTTTCGCCGAAAGTGTACGAATCCGCAGTGGACTACATCGAGCTGCTTCTTGGCGAGAGGGTGAAGGAATCTCTCGTCACCAGCCTCAACCCGCTAACCGACGTGCTGGTCAGCATGCTGGACAAATTCGGCAACGCCCAGAACCGCTACCTGTCCTTTTTCTTCAACCGCGCGATCGTGGATGGCACGATTTCGCATGTGCTGGTCACAGTGCAGGACGTGACCGACAAAGTCATGCTGATGCAGCAACTCGAACAAGCAAAGAGCAAGACGAAGATCGAAGTCGAATCCCTGCTGCGCCTGGCGGGCAGCGACTTCCCCTCGCTCCAGCAATTCATCGACAACACCGGACAATCCCTGTCGCAAATCAACGAGAAACTGAGCCAGCCGCAGGAAGACGAACGCGCCCGACTGCATACCCTGAACTACATCATGCGTCTTATCCACGGCATCAAGGGCGAAGCGGCGGTACTCAACATCGATGTCCTGGAAAATTATGCTCACGAAAGCGAGCAGGAACTAGTCGGTATGCGCGAAGGCGGCCATGGCCTGAACGGCGAGCAGATGCTGCGCATTGCCGTGCTGCTGGAAGGATTTTACGAACGCTATTCCTCGCTCATGGCGATCGTATCGCGCCTCAGCGAGGCGATGGGCACGAAACGGACGCCGCCCGCAGATAAGGCAGCGGATGCAGATACGGATACAAATACGAAACGTATCGAAGCCGCAGAAAATACCTCACAAACGCAGACGCAAACGCCGGGGTATTCCGTGCAGGCGCAGCATCCATTCATCGGGCAAATCACCGCGTTGGCGCAGCGAATCGCTGCGGATCACAGCAAACAAGTCGAAGTATCGTGCCAACTCGACGGATTTTCCTCCCTGCCCCAGCATGTGACGCAGGAACTGCAAGGTATTTCCATACAGCTCGTGCGCAATGCCTTGACGCATGGCATTGAAATGCCAGGAGAAAGAGCAGAGCACAACAAACCGGAAACAGGCGCCTTGTGCATCTGGTGCAGATACTTGGGCAACAACAATTACGATTTCAGCGTGCGGGACGATGGACGCGGCATAGTACCCGAACGCCTGCGCAACCATATGGTGAAAACCGGGCGCATGAGCATGGCTGAAGCATCGGCGCTGAGCGATACGGAAATTGCAAAGCTCATCTTCCAACCCGGCGTATCATCCGCTTCTGTGGCGGACAAGGATGCCGGGCATGGCGTCGGATTGGACGCTGTGATGGAAAAAGTCAAGTCCATCCATGGCCGTATGCAAGTCAGGAGCCGTCCAGACATGTTTACTGAATTCCATATTCAATTTAGCGCAGCGGGATGAAAACAAATATGAAACTCCTGATCGTTGATGACTCCGCGATTATCAGAAGTCGTATCGCACGTATCCTGAACGACCCACGATTGAACTACATCAACGTAGCCGGCATGGCCAGGAATGGCGTAGAAGCCATCACGCTCTATCTGCAACATTCCCCAGACATCGTGACCATGGACATAACCATGCCGGAGATGGATGGCGTAGATTGCACGGAGAAAATGATCAGCCTTCGCCCAGAGTGCAACAT
>JAIRWW010000203.1 GCA_031268685.1 Azoarcus sp. | reverse complement strand
CCGGGCATGTTTTCGGTGGCCGGGACTATGCCTGTTACGTCAATCGGCAGCGCCATGGCGGCAATGGCCTTGAATACGCCGATGACGCTGGCGGCGCCGCACATGTCGTACTTCATTTCATCCATTTCGGCGCCGGGCTTGAGCGAGATGCCGCCGGAGTCGAAAGTTATGCCTTTGCCTATCAGCGTCACAGGGTGAGATTTCGGCTTGCCGCTCTTGCCTTTGTGCGGCTTGCCGCCACGGTAGTGCATGACGATGAGGCGCGGGCTTTGGCGCGCGCCGCGTGCGACCGCAAGAAAAGCGCCCATGCCGAGCTTTTCCATGTCGTCGCGTTCGAGAACATCGACCTCGAATTTGTACTGCTTTCCCAGATCGCATGCGATGTCGGCAAGGTAGGCAGGCGTGCAGACATTTGCGCCGAGATTGCCGAGGTCTTTTGCCAAGGCCATGCCCTGCGCGATAGCCAGACCCTGCTGCACAGCTTCTTCCAGGGTTTCGCCGGTTTCGGAGAGGATGAAAGCGACTTTGTCCGCAGCATGTTTTTTCTTGTGTTTCTTTTCGGCGCGCGGCGGCTCGAAGCGGTAGGCAGCGTCGGCGACGATGCGGCTTGCTTGCCGCAGCGCCCAGTCCAAATTGCGTCCGGGCGGCAGCGTCGTTTCATCCAGGGCAATGGCAGCCTCTTTTGCGACCGTTGCCGACAGCGCGACGCCGATGGCGGCCAAAGCGTCGCGCCATGGCTTGTCGCCGAATGTATCGGCTTTGCCGAAACTCACCAGCAATACCCGTTCGGCGGCGATGCCCGCCAAGTCGTGCAGGAGCACGGTCGAACCGGCCTTTTCGCCGAGTTCGCCCTCGGAAACGAGCCTGGAAAGCCTGCCTTGGCCGGCTTCATCGACGGCGCGGCTGGCCTGGGGAAGAGGTGCGTCGGCGAAAGCGCCGAGAATGAGAAGCCCCGTCCGGAGTTTCTCGGAGGGGGTGACCTTTATGGTAAATTCCACGAACTTTTGCTCCATCGGAGGCGCGCTTGCGCAAAGCGACACCATGTCGAATGCGCCAAGCGGGAACAGTCGATAATTATGTTCCGTTCCGACGGATCCCGTCAAAGGGCTTTGACGTTTTTCTCTTGAACTTTCATCCGGTTATCGAATGATAATTTTTCGCCGCGCCCTACAGCGGGAATTTGTCCACGCGGCGGGCGCGGTGTTTATCGTGCTGTTCGCGGTGCTGATTACCATCGTGCTCATCCGTTTGCTTGGACAGGCGGCCGGGGGACGGGTGCCGGCAGATGCGGTATTGGCGCTGATAGGTTTCGGATCGCTGACAGATTTGCCCATCGTACTCACCTTGACCGTGTTTCTCGGGATACTGTTGTCTTTGTCGCGCGGCTACCGCGACTCCGAGATGGTGGTGTGGTTTTCTTCCGGCATGCCGCTCACGGCCTGGATCGCGCCTGTGCTGCGGTTCGCGTTTCCGCTGACGCTGCTGATTGGCGGCATGACCTTGTTCCTCGGGCCATGGGCGCACCAAAAAAGCGCCGAGTATCGCGTCCAGTTGGAAAGCCGCGACGATACCCAGCGCATCGCTCCCGGCGTGTTCCGCGAATCTTCCGGTGCGCGGCGAGTGTTTTTTGTCGAGGTCGGCGCGGGCGACGATGGTCGTGTGAGCAATGTTTTCGTGAGCGAGGAAGGAGATGACAAGCTGGCCGTGGTCGTGGCCTCTCGCGGCTCGCTCTACACCGACGAAAAGGGCAACCGCTACGTGATTCTGGAACATGGCCGTCGTTACGACGGGCGTCCGGGCACACCCGAATACAGGGTGATGGCGTTCGACCGTTACCAGGTGCGGATCGAATCCAGCCAGCAGACCGCTGGCCCTTCCAAAATGCGCGCGAAATCGACGTTTGAACTATTTCAGGAACAGGACAAGCGCGCCCTTGGCGAACTGGTTTTCCGCTCCGGTACGCCCCTGGCTGCCCTGTTCCTGGCGCTACTGGCGATTCCTCTTTCTTTCGTCAATCCCCGCGCCGGGCGTACCAACAACCTGTTGCTGGCGATCTTCATTTATCTGATCTACAACAATGCCATTCTCGTGTGCCAGTCCTGGGTGTCGCAGGGCCGCATGTGGTTTTCGCTGGGCCTGCTCTTGCCGCATTTGCTGGCGTTAGCCTTGCTGGCGCTGCTTTTTTACCGCCGTCTCGCGGTGACGCCGTTCTGGCGTCGCCGCGCGGCTGGATCGGCTTCTCGCGGGCAGGACGAGGCAAGCGGCGAGGAACTGAAGACGGAAGGTAAGGCGCCATGAATCGCATCCTGCTCGGTTATTTCGCGCGCGAAATTTACAGTGCTGCCTTCATGGTGCTGCTGGCTTTCCTGGGGCTGTTCGCCTTTTTCGATTTCGTCAACGAACTCGACAGCATCGGCAAGGACGGCTACCAGGTTCAGCACGCCTTGCTCTATGTGGCGATGATCGTGCCTGGGCGGGTGTACGAACTGTTGCCGGTGGCGGTGCTGATCGGTTCGCTCTATGCCCTGACCACGCTTGCCCGCCATTCCGAAATTACAGTCATGCGCGCTTCCGGGCTGTCTACGGCAAGCATGTTGTGGATGCTCGGGCTGGTCGGCTGCGTGCCGGTGGCGCTGACCTTCGTCTTTGGCGAATCCATCGCGCCGCCTGCCGTGAGCGCGGCGCAGCAATGGCGGCTCACCGCGACCAATTCGACGGTTTCGCAGCAACTGCGTTCGGGTCTGTGGGTCAAGGACGGCCTGCGCATGGTCAATGTGCGCACCTTGCTGCCGGATCGCAGCATGGAAAACGTGCGGGTCTATACCTTTAACGACGACGGAATGCTGCGCGCGATATCGGATGCCGCGCATGGCGAATACATTAGGGAAGACGATGGCTACTGGCGCCTCACCGGCGTGACGCAAACCGACTTTTTCGACGATTACGCCGCCTTGAGCACCCCCTCCGAACTGGCATGGAAATCGACGCTTACCCCTGAAGTATTGAGTGTGCTGATGGTTCAGCCCGAACGGATGTCCGTCGCCAATTTATGGGCCTATATCATGCACCTGCGCGAAAATCAGCAAAGCGCGGATCGCTACGAAATTGCGTTGTGGAAAAAATTAATCGCCCCTTTTGCCTCGCTGGTCATGCTGGCCTTGGCGCTGCCGTTTGCGCTCACGCATGAACGCAGCGGCGGGGTGAGCGTCAAGGTATTCCTCGGGGTGATGCTGGGCGTCGGTTTTTATCTGCTCAATGGCCTGTTTTCCAGTCTTGGGGTCATCAACTCATGGATGCCGTTGATGGCGGCGGCTACGCCCAGCCTGTTGTTCCTGACTGCGGCGGCGGTGATGCTTTATACGGTGGAACGGCGGTAGGGAGGCCAGCCCTTCCTAGCGCGAAACCACGTTCAGGTGGCCAAGCTCTCCACCGCGAACCCCACGACATTCCTATCCTTTTTGCTGAACTCCACGCCAATCAGGTGGATGGGCTGTTGGAGCGAACGGTATTTGTCCGCATATCCCTTCTCCTTGA
>JAIRWW010000142.1 GCA_031268685.1 Azoarcus sp. | reverse complement strand
GATGCGGTGAGCGACCGCGATTTTGCTATCGAGTTTTGCGCCGCGGGCGCTTTGCTCATGACGCACCTTTCGCGCTTGTCGGAGGAAATCGTTCTGTGGATGAATCCGCGCGTCGGCTTTATCGACCTCGCCGACCGTTTTTGTACGGGTTCTTCGATCATGCCGCAGAAAAAAAACCCCGATGTGCCCGAACTCGTGCGCGGCAAGACGGGCCGGGTCAACGGAAATCTTGTGGCGCTCCTCACGCTGATGAAGGCGCAGCCGCTCGCTTACAACAAGGACAACCAGGAAGATAAGGAACCGCTGTTCGATACCGCCGATACGGTGATCGATACTTTGCGCGTTTATGCCGATATGATCGGCGGCATCCAGGTCCGGGCTGGCAATATGCGCGCGGCGCTTGCGCAGGGCCACGCTACTGCTACCGATCTTGCCGATTATTTGGTGAAGAAGGGGCTGCCTTTCCGCGATGCGCACGAAGCTGTGTCGCTGGCGGTGCGCGAGGCTGAAGTGCGCGGATGCGATCTTTCCCGCTTGGGCTTCGATGAGTTGAAGGCGGCGCTGGAGCCGGTTCCCGGTGCGGCGGAACGGCTCGGTTCCGACGCGCTCGCGGCGCTGACCGTAGAGGGTTCGCTTGCCGCGCGGGCGCATGTGGGCGGCTCCGCGCCTGCGGCGGTGCGCGCCGCCATCGCCGTGGCCCGCGCCGCGCTTGCGCAGGCAAAATCCCTTGTCCCATGACCGCGCCGGAGCGGATCGGTAAATACGAGGTTCGCCGCTTGCTCGGCGTTGGGGCGACGAGCAGCGTTTATCTGGCCTGGGATCCGTTTCGCCGCTTTGAGGTTGCCGTCAAGCGGCTCGAACCCGATTTTTTTCGCAGTCCACGGCGCGGCCATCTTTTTCGCCAGCTTTTTCTCAATGAGGCGGCGCTGGCGGGCAAACTCGTCCATCCCCACATCGTGCAAATCTACGATGCGGCGGTCAATGACGAGGGCGCTTATGTGGTCATGGAATATGTTCCCGGCGGCACACTCGAACCGCTGGCGCACCCCAAGGGTCTTGCGCCGTTCGAGCGTGTGATCGAAATCATCTTTAAGTGCACGCGCGCGCTCGACCATGCTTTCCGCAAGGGGGTTACTCACCGCGACATTAAACCGGCCAACATTTTGCTCACTACGCCGGAGAGCAGCGATATTCGCATCTCGGATTTCGGGGCCGCACTCCAGGGGACGAGCGATTCCACGCAAATCGCCAATCTCGGCTCGCCCGCCTATATGTCGCCGCAGCAGGTGCGCGAAATGCCGCTCGACCACCGCACCGATATTTATTCGCTCGGCGTGGTGATGTACCAGCTTCTCACCGGACATTTGCCGTTCGAGACCGACAACAGGTACAACCTCGTTTATCGCATCACCAACGAATTGCCGCGGCCTGTCGCCGAATACCGCCCGGAGATTCCTGAGGCGCTTGGCGTCATCGTGAGCCGCGCCATGGAAAAGGATATCGACCGCCGCTACCAGAGCTGGGCCGAGTTTTCGCACGATCTGACTCTTGCTTTTCGCAACTGTGCGATTGAACCCGGCGGCAGGGCATTGTCCGAAACCCGCAAATTCCAGTTTCTGCGCGGCATCGCGTTTTTTCGGGAATTCACCGACGCCGAATTGTGGGAAACCATCGGCTTCGCGCGCTGGAGCCGGATCCAGCCCGGCACCGTCATCTTCAAGGAAGGTGAAGCTGGCGATCATTTTTGTTTTCTCGCTGAAGGCGAAGCGCAGGTCAAGCGGAGCGGCGCTTTGCTCGGCGTTTTCACGCCCGGCGACTGCTTTGGCGAAATAGCGCTGTTCTCGGCGGGCAAGGGCGTGCGTTCCGCCTCGGTCGAAGCTACTTCGGCGACGCGCCTGATTACGATCCGCGCCAAAGCGCTGGAGCGGGCATCCGATGCTTGCCGCATGCGTTTTTACAAGGCGTTTCTCGAAGTGCTGGCGACGAGGTTGTCGCTGACCAGTTCGCGTGTCGCCAACCTCGGCGTTTGATGTGCGCACAGGGCAGGCAGGCGGGGGGTATTTCCGCGGCTCTGGTCAATTTGATAGCGATTGGATACCCGCCAGCCCGTGCGCCACGGTCGGGTAATGCAGCCGGAAGCCCAGTTCGCGTTTGATGCGCGTGTTGTCGATTTGGCGCGATTCTTTCATGAACGACAATGCGCCGGACGGAAGATGTGCGGCCAAGGCAGGCCATGGCATGCGCGCTGGCCGCGGCAGGCCGCAGGTGTCGGCCACGAGGTCGAAATAGCTGCTTACGGGCAGGCGGCTGTCGTCGACGGCGTTGTAGACCCGTCCGGAACGGGCGCGGAACAAGGCTGTCACTGCGAGGCGGGCGAGATCGTCGGCATGTATGTGGCTGGTGAAAATTTCGTCCGCCGGGGCAGGATCGCCACGCGCGAGGCGTTCGATGGGAAGGCGGCCGGCGGCATAGATGCCCGGCGCGCGCAACACAGTCACCGCAACACGGTTGCGGCGGCCAAAGGCGCGCAAGCAGCGCTCGGCATCGAGCCGGCGGCGCGCCCGCGCGCTCGATGCCCGGCAGGGATGGGTTTCATCAATCAATGCGCCGCCGCAATCGCCATAAACGCCAGTCGTACTTATGTATATGAGGCGCTGTGGTAGACTGCGGCGGTTTCCCAGTGC
>JAIRWW010000067.1 GCA_031268685.1 Azoarcus sp. | reverse complement strand
CAGGGGTTCAAACTCGGTTTTGGCGGCGCGATGACTTTTCCGGGATCGCGCCGCATCAGGCGTCTGGCCCGCGAACTTCCGCTGGAAGCCATCGTGCTCGAAACCGATGCGCCCGACATACCGCCGGCCTGGGGCTACGGTGTGCGCAACGAGCCTGAAAATATGAGGCGTTACGCTGAAATACTGGCCGGGCTGCGCGGCATAACGCTGGATGAGGCCGTCGAGGCGACCTGTGCCAATGCATTGAACATATTCGGGCTGAAGCGAATGACGAGCGCCTTTTCTGCAAAAGGCGCAGATGACGGCGGCGAGACGACGGGGCGTGACGGCGGAACGCTGTTTTATAGATGACTAATGATTGGGAATAAGCCGGAATGCTGCGTCGCAGCATGTTTTGTTCGGCTTACAGTGCCATAATTGGCGCGCTCGGCGGAACGCAGCCGGGCGCGTCCGATGCGGCGCCTGAACTAACCATGAAGGAGAACAACTTTGAAAATCTTGGTCCCGGTTAAGCGCGTGGTCGATTACAACGTGAAAGTTCGCGTCAAGGCGGACGGTAGCGGCGTTGATTTGGCCAACGTAAAAATGAGCATGAATCCGTTTGATGAAATCGCGGTAGAAGAAGCTGTGCGTTTGAAAGAAGCGGGCGTAGCTACCGAGGTTGTCGTAGTGAGTGCAGGAATGAGCGCGTCGCAGGATACGCTGCGCACGGCCCTGGCAATGGGGGCCGACCGCGCCATTCTCGTGGAAACCGATGTCGATCTGCAACCGCTGGCGATAGGCAAGTTGCTGAAGGCGCTCACGGAAAAGGAATCTCCGAAACTGGTGATTGCCGGTAAACAAGCGATAGACGACGATTCCAATCAAACAGGCCAAATTCTCGCCGCCCTGCTGGGCTGGCCGCAGGCGACATTTATTTCCAAGCTCGTACCCGGCGCGGACGAAATCACCATTACCCGCGAAATTGATGGCGGTCTGGAACAACTGGCGGTCAAGCTGCCAGCGGTCGTTACCGTGGATTTGCGTCTGAATGAGCCGCGTTATGCCACTTTGCCCAACATCATGAAGGCAAAAAAGAAGCCGCTTGAGACGCTGAAGCCCGCCGATTTGGGCGTGGATGTCACGCCCCGGCTGACGACGCTCAAGGTCGTCGAGCCGCCCAAGCGTAGCGCGGGCGTCGTCGTGGCCGATGTCGCTCAATTGGTCGATAAACTCAAGAACGTTGCAAAGGTGATCTGAACATGGCCATCCTCGTCATTGCCGAACACGATAACGCCGCCTTGAAGGCGGCCACTCTCAATACCATTACCGCTGCCGCCCGCCTGGGCGGCGATATTCATGTTCTCGTTGCCGGAGCTGGCATAGGCGCGGTCACTCAGGCTGCCGCCAAAGTGGCTGGCGTTGCCAAGGTGCTTGCCGCCGACGCGCCGCACTACGAAGCGCAGACGCCGGAAAACATCGCCGTCCTGGTCAAGACGCTGGCCTCGGGCTACAGCCATGTGCTGGCTCCCGCTTCCAGCGCTGGCAAGAATCTGGCGCCCCGCATCGCGGCGCTGCTCGATGTCGCCCAGATCAGCGACATCGTGGGCATAGAAGGCCCCGATGTCTTCGTGCGTCCGATCTACGCGGGCAATGCCCTGGCTACTGTGAAAAGCGCCGATGCGCTCAAAGTCATCACCGTGCGCGGCACGGCATTTGAAGCTGCCGGTGAAGGCGGCAGTGCGGCGATAGAGGCGGTGGCAGCGGGCCCCGATCTCGGCCTCGTCCGCCTGCTTGGGCGTGAAGTCGTCAAGAGCGCCCGCCCCGAATTGGGGGCAGCCAAGGTCATCGTTTCCGGCGGCCGAGGCGTTGGCAGCGGCGAAAACTACAGCAAGGTGCTGGAACCGCTGGCCGATAAACTCGGCGCGGCGCTCGGCGCCAGCCGTGCCGCGGTTGATGCCGGTTTCGTGCCCAACGACTATCAGGTGGGGCAGACAGGCAAGATCGTCGCGCCGCAGCTCTATATCGCCATCGGAATTTCCGGGCAAATCCAGCACTTGGCGGGCATGAAAGATTCCAAAGTGATCGTGGCGATCAACAAGGATGCTGACGCGCCGATCTTCCAGGTGGCCGATTTCGGTCTTGTGGCGGATTTGTTTACCGCTGTGCCTGAACTGGTCGCGGCCCTGGAGTGAGTGTCTAGCGCCAGGATTGAGGAAAAACGCCAATGAATCTGCCTGCTTCGCTATTCGGTATGGCGTGGCACGGTGTTTCATTGGCGCTCGCCGTGCCGGTGTTGTACCAGGTTTGGCGGCGCGCTTCCTGGGCGCGCTTGAAAGATCCGGCTCAACTCAATCTGCTGCTGGGTTTCGCGGTGGCGCTTGCTCTGGCATGGAGCATGCGCGCCGGTGTCAGGCCGGGGCTTAATCTCCATTTGCTTGGAACGATGCTCGCCGTTCTGTGCCTCGGTCCACGCTTGGCGTTGTTTGCAATGGCGCTGGCGCTGACCGCGATCACCTTGGCTGGCGCGCAGGACTGGCAGGCGTGGCCGCTCAATTTTCTGTTGATGGCATTTGCGCCGGTTGTTTTCGCGCACGGCATTCAACGCTATGTTGAGCGCCATTTGCCCGAGCATTTTTTCGTTTTTATTTTTGTCGTCGGTTTTGCCGGTTCGGCTGTGACTGTCGTGTTTCATGGCGTTCTCGCCTGCGCGGTCATGGTGTTTGCCGGCGCATACGAGCCGGGTGTCCTGGTCGACGATTATTTGCCGTACTTGCTGTTGATGGGTTTTTCAGAAGCCTGGCTCAGCGGGACGCTGGTGACGTTGATGGTGGTATACCGGCCGGAATGGGTAGCGGCTTTCGATGACCGCCGCTATCTGTTGAACAAATAGGCATCGCACCTTTACTGACTTTATTGGAAGGAGACTCTCAATGAGCACATACAATGCACCGCTCGCCGACATGCGTTTTGTTCTGGACGAAGTAGCCGGGCTGAAAGACATTCTCAGCCTGCCAGATTTCGCGGAAGTCGATGCAGATACGGTAGACGCCATTCTGGAAGAAGCCGCCAAATTCGCTTCCGAGGTGATTGACCCCTTGAATGCCAAGGGAGATAAAAACAGCCCGGTCTGGAAAAACGGCGTCGTTACCACCATCCAGGAATACAAAGACGCTTACAAGCTTTTCTGCGAAAACGGCTGGCACGCCATGCCGGTCAATCCCCAATACGGCGGGCAGGGCTTGCCTCATCTCGTGAATATCGCTGTCAATGAAATGTGGCGTTCCGCGAGCATTGCTTTTGCGCTTTGCCCCATGCTCACCCTGGGCGCTATCGAAGCCATTCGCCATCACGCTTCCGAAGAACTCAAGGAAAAATACCTGCACAAGATGGCCGACGGTACATGGTCGGGCACCATGAACCTGACCGAACCGCAAGCCGGTTCCGACTTGACCGCCATCCGTACCAAGGCCGTGCCCGATCCCAGCGGCGACGGCACTTACCGGATCACCGGCACCAAGATCTTCATCACTTGGGGCGAACACGACATGGCGGAGAACATCATCCACCTCGTGCTCGCGCGCCTGCCCAACGCCGATCCGGGCCTGAAAGGTATCTCGCTGTTCATCGTGCCCAAGTACTTCGTCAATGACGACGGCAGCCTGGGTGATCGCAACGACCTGATTTGCTCCGCCATCGAGCACAAGCTTGGCATCCACGGCAGTGCCACTTCCGTCATGTCCTATGGCGACAAGGTCGGCGCCAAGGGCTGGCTGGTCGGCCAGGAAGGCAAAGGCGTCGCCTACATGTTCACGATGATGAACCACGCGCGCCTGAATGTCGGGCTGGAAGGCGTCGGCGTTGCCGAACGCGCCTACCAGCACGCGCTCGCCTATGCCCGCGAGCGCATCCAGGGCGCGATCATCGGCGACAAGACCAAGGCAAGCAAGCCCATCCTCTATCATCCAGATGTGCGCCGTCTCCTGATGGATATGAAGTCCCGCACCGAAGCCATGCGCGCCATCGCCTACTTTGTCGCTGGCAATATGGACAAAGCCGCGCATCACCCCGACGCCGCGGCCAGGAAGCAAAGTCAGGCTTACGTCGAACTGCTCACGCCGGTGGTCAAGGGCTGGAGCACCGAAGGCGGCATCGACATCGCATCCGAGGGTATCCAGGTGCATGGCGGTACCGGCTTCATCGAAGAAACCGGCGCGGCGCAATACCTGCGCGATTCCCGCATCACCGCGATCTATGAAGGCACCACCGCCATCCAGGCCAACGACCTGGTAGGTCGCAAGACCGCGCGTGAAAAGGATGAAGCGGGTAATGTCGGTTTCACCGCCCGTGGCCTGTACAAGGACATTGCCGCCTACGCCGACAAACTCGCGGGCGACGGCAAGCTGGGCGATGTCGGCAAACTCCTGCAAGGCGCCGTGAAAGAGCAGATTGCCGCTACCGAGTGGCTGATAGGTATATACGGCAGCGAGCCGCAAGTCGTGCATGCGGGTTCCGTGCCCTACCTCAAGCTAACTGGCATCGTGGTCGGCGGCTGGCTGCTGGCCAAGTCCGCGCAGATCGCGCAGGCGAAGCTCGACGCTGGCGCAAGCGACGGCTACTACAAGGCCAAGCTGGCGACTGCGCGCTACTTTGCGCGGCATTGGCTGGTGCAAGCCAGCGGGCTGGCAGCGGAAATCACCCAGGGCGGCCCATCGGTGCTCGCGCTCGACGAACCCTTGTTCTGACCGGCAACAACGGCGCCTGTCTTCTCTGGCGGACAGGCGCCGCTGCTAAAAAAAGAAAGGCGGGTGGCGCAAGCCACCCGCCTTTCTTGCGTGACGCCTTCCCCGCAGCGCAGCGTAAGGGGGGAAGGACCGCCCGCCTTTTACTTCACCTCGGCGGTTTGTTCCAGTTGTTCGATGTGGGTTTGCACTTTTTTGTTTTGCATGCTTTGCTGCAATTGCGCCTTTACGTCTTCAAAAGACGGCACCTGCATGTTGCGCGAGTCTTCCAACAGGATGACGTGATAGCCGAACTCGGTTTGGACTGGCATCTTGGTGTACTTGCCTTTGTCGAGGCTGACCATTGCTTCGGAGAAGGGCTGCACGAACGAAGCGGCATCGACCCAGCCGAGATCGCCGCCGCGATCCTTGGAACCTTGATCCAGCGACCTTTTTGCCAATTCCGCAAACTTGGCGCCCTTGCCAAGCCGGGCAATTACGGCCTTGGCGTCCGCCTCGGTTTTCAGCAGTATGTGCCGCGCATGGTATTCCTTGCTCGAATCGAGGCGGGCCTTGACCGAGTTGTATTCCTCTTTCAACTCTTCTTCGGTCGGCGGATTGTTCTTCGCCCAGTCTTGCAGGTAATCCTGGATCAGCACGGTCTGGCGGACGACATCTTGCTTGACCTTGATGTCGGGCCGCTTATCCACGCCAGCCTTGACGGCGGCTTGTTCGAGAACCGTGCGGCGGATGAGGTCCTTTCTGACACTTTCCCTCAGGTTTTCATCGTCCGGCGCGCCCTGGGCGCGGTACGAAGCGACCAGAGCTTCGGCGTAGTCGTCCGAAACGGCAACGCCATTGACGGTGACGGCCGGCTTGGCCGTCGAATTCGGTTTGGCCGTCGAATCCGGTTTGGCCGTGGGGGAACCTGAGTTGGCTACGTTATCGCCGGCGCAACCCGCCATGGCGAAAGTGCCGGTGGCTATAGCGGCGAGCAGTAGATTCGGGAGCAGTTTCATTGGAATTCCTTTTGGCAGGTTATGGCCACGATGGCCGTTGGTGAAACGTTAAAGACCGCGCCGGGCAGCGTTTGGTTCAGTGCTGCGATTTTGGTGTTGCTTCGGCATTGGCGGTATTTTCGTCGATCAGGTGCTTCGATAGATAAAGACCCTGGGCGAGCGAGAAGAAGAGAATCAGGCCCGTGAAGCCGAAAAGCTTGAAATGTACCCAGGCCTTTTCCGAAAAGTTGTAAGCCACGTAGAGATTGAGTATGCCCAGCAAGGCAAAAAACAAGGCCCAGGCCAGATTGAGGCGCGACCAGATGGGTTCGGGCAGGCGGATCTGGGCTTCGAGCATACGCTTGATCAGATTGCGGCGGAAAAGCAGATTCGATCCCAACAATGCCGTACCGAACAGCCAGTAGAACGCGGTGGGTTTCCACTTGATGAATGTCGGATCGTGAAATACAAGCGTTGCGCCGCCGAGAACGGCGATGACGATCAGGCTTACCCACAGCATGCGGTCGACCTTGCGGCGCTTGAGCCAGACGATGGCAATTTGCAGGGCAGTGGCGACAATGGCGACGAAAGTGGCGATCAGAATCGGCGCCAGGTCTTTGGAAATGTCGTTGCCCAGCCAGTTCGCAGCCAGAGCCAGCGACTCGTCCGGATAAAAACCCGCAAGTTCGTAAGTGCCGAAAAAGAAAATGACAGGAAGCAGGTCTAGAAGTAGTTTCATGGGGCGGCATTATACGGCGCGATTGGCTAAAACACCGTGCGAGCAGCAAAGGTTCCGGCATGAAATGCACACTCGCCGCCGCAATGCCGGGGAGTGTCCAGTCTGTATACGTACAGATCCGCACATGACGAAACAGCAGGAGTTTCGCTCAAATGTGCATCGTCATCGGTGGCCGGAGCATGGCGGTGTCTTTTCATCAAAAACTGACTCCGGTTGGAAACCTCCCCCTTCAGGGGGATTCGGGCACGGGAGGGGCGTAAGCCCTTCCGTGTCTTGTCGCCCGGTTACGGGCGTGGATTGAAACATGAATGCGCACATCCTAACGCATGGTTTTTGTCCGCGCCAGAGTCCATGCGAGCAATTCTGTGAAATTGCAGGAAAGCGGGGCGCTAAGGAAATCCTGAACAATTTCGTTCGCCCTGAGCTTGTCGAAGGGCATCGCCCATGGAATCAAGGGCTTCGACAGGCTCAGCCCGAACGGATTGGATTTGTTCAGGGCTTCCCTAATGGCGATGGCGGGGCGCTAATGCAATGGTATTTTCCATGCGCTGGAGGATACGCTTTCACCCGCCTGAAATTACAGCACAGCGCCCGGGCGCACGCCCCGCAAAAGACGCAAGCCATTGAAAACGACCAACAGGCTTGTGCCCATGTCCGCGAATACTGCCATCCACATGGTGGCATCGCCGAATACCGCCAGCAGCAGGAATGCCAGTTTGATCCCCAGCGCCAGGCCGATGTTTTGCCAGAGTACGGCGCAAGT
>JAIRWW010000218.1 GCA_031268685.1 Azoarcus sp. | reverse complement strand
GAGTTTGACCAGGATGGCTTTGAACGAAAAGCCGACGGCGCCGAAAAGTGCGAATAAAATGCCTGTTTTGTAACTCGAACCGGATTTGTCCAAGGCGAAGGCTCCAAGGCAGCGTACAGCCGTGCATGCTACGGCTTTTCCGGGTTGCCAGGCCATAGCGAGAAACAATGTTGGGGGATATCCAGTCAAATCACGCCCGCTTTTTGGGCAGGGCCTGTCGAAGCCCGCGATGCAATGGGTGATGCTTTTCGGCAGGCCCAGGGCGAGCAGTATTTCGTGTCATGCGTTAGAACATGTTTGGTTTGATAATTTATTCCCACCCCCGACCTCAATGGCTTTACGTTCTTTTTCTAGTGTCAGGCACAACCGGGCTTTCATTGCTTTCCTGCTGTCGCGCTTGGCGGGTATGTTTGCCACCCAGATCATGGCTGTGGTCATCGGCTGGCAGGTGTATGAACTCACCGCCGACGCTATGGCGCTGGCGTATGTGGGGCTGGCGCAGTTCCTGCCCATGCTCGTCTTGCTTATGCCCGCTGGCGATCTTATCGACCGTTATGCGAGAAAGCCGATTCTTATGGCGAGTTGGGTTGCCGCTATGTTTTGCGCCGGGGCGCTGTGGTGGCTCTCGGGCCATGCGGGGACGGGCGAGGAGGGCCGTGTGGCGGCGCTTGGCGGGATTTACGTCACGCTCGCGCTTTTCGGTTGCTCGCGCGCTTTTTCCGGGCCTGCGTTGCAAAGCTTGCTGCCGCAGATTGTGCCGCGCGCTCAACTGGCGCAGGCTATTGCCGCTAATGGCATGTTGATGCGCGCGGCCAGCATTGGCGGGCCGCTCGTCGGCGGTCTGCTTTACGCATGGGGTGGCGGCATGCTGACTTATGCGGTCTGCGCTTTTTGTTTTTTGCTCGGCGTGCTGTGCTTGACTCGGCTCGATACTTTGTATGCGGGGGCGAAGGCTTCGGGCGATGGGAGCATGTGGCGGCGCTTCGGCGTTGGTATCCGTTTTGTCCGCAAGCGCCCCATCATCCTCGGTTCTATTTCGCTCGATTTGTTTGCCGTGCTCCTCGGCGGGGTGGTGGCGCTTTTGCCTATTTATGCCAAGGAGATTCTCCATACCGGCCCGGAAGGGCTGGGCGTGCTGCGCAGCGGTATAGCTATCGGGGAAGTGGGCGCGGGTTTGCTTCTGAGCGTCTGGCCGTTCAATCGCGCCGTCGGCAAGCGTCTTTTTATCGCTATTGCTGTTTTTGGCGCGGCGAATCTCGTTTTTTCGTTTTCGCACTGGTTCTGGCTTTCTTTCGCCGCGCTGGCGGTTGCGGGGGCGGCGGATATGGTAAATGTCTATATTCGCGGCGCGCTGGTGCAGTTTGCTACGCCCGATGAGATGCGCGGGCGTGTTAGCGCGGTCAATATGCTTTTTGTCGGTTCGTCTAATGAGTTGGGCGAGTTCCGCGCCGGTGTGTGCGCGGCAGCGTTCGGCCCGGTTGTCGCCGCCGCGCTTGGCGGTGTGTGCACGCTCGGTGTTGTCGGCCTGTGGGCGAAGCTTTTTCCTGCGCTGCATAAGGTCGAGAAGTTTGAGGAAGCAGAGGTGGAATCGCCATGATGCCCGTGCGTCCGTTCGCCGCTCATCCATTCGCCGTGCTTGCCGCGCTCGCTCTGGCCGCGCTCGCCGCGCTGGCGTGGGCGCTGTGCGCGGGCAGTCTGGCGGTTTCGCCAGGCGAGGTGTTTTCCGCGATTTTTGGCGGTGGCGATGGCGAAGGTATGTCCGTCGGCGTCGTGCGCGAGTTGCGGCTGCCGCGCGCCTTGGCTTGTTTTGCTTGCGGCGGTCTGCTGGCCTTGGCTGGAACGTTGATGCAGGTGTTGTTGCGTAATCCGCTTGCCGATCCTTATATTCTTGGCATTTCCGGCGGCGCGGCCGTGGGCGCTTTGGGCGCGGTCGTGCTTGGGCTTGCATCGCCGTGGATGGATGCGGGCGCGCTGGGCGGCGCGCTTGCGGCAATGCTGGTGGTGTTCGGTCTTGCGCACGGCGATGGAAGTTGGACGCAAACGCGGTTGTTGTTGACCGGCGTGATTGTTGCCGCTGGCTGTGGCGCTACGATTACGCTGATGTTGGCGTTGGCTCCCGCCGCGCAGATGCAGACTATGTTGTTTTGGCTGATGGGCGATGCCAGCGGCGCGAGCCGTCCATGGCCCGCGCTTGTGGTGTTGGCCGCCGGGCTGGCCGTGGCTTTGCCGTTTGGGCGCGATCTCAATGTGCTTGCCCGCGGGCAGCTTACTGCTGTGGTGCTGGGGGTTGATGCGCGGCGGTTGCGGCGCGCGTTGTACTTGCTGGCTTCGCTTTTTACCGCTGTTGCGGTCACGCTGGTCGGCACGGTCGGTTTTGTTGGTCTCGTGGTGCCGCATCTGGTCCGCCTCGTGCTTGGCAACGATCAGCGTCTGCTGATGCCCGCGGCGGTTCTGGCTGGCGGCGCGCTTCTGACTGTTGCCGATACTCTGGCGCGCACGTTGTTGGCGCCGCAGCAATTGCCGGTCGGTGTACTCACCGTGCTGCTTGGGGTGCCGGTGTTTTTGTTTTTGCTCGCGCGGCATTCGCGGTAAAGCACACGATGACGATATCTGTTCTGCCTTCCGAACTGGCTTGCCCGTTGCCGTGGCCTGATCCGGCGCGCCCTTTGCTTGCCGCGCGCCGCCTGGCTTTGCGCCGCGGGGCGCGCGAGCTGTGCCGCGAATTCGATCTGGAAGTCCATGCCGGGCAATGCGTGGCGATATTGGGCCGCAACGGCGCGGGCAAGACTACGTTGCTGCACGCGCTTGCCGGTTTGCATGATGTTGGCAAAGGCGCTGCTGCGCTCGATGTGCGCGGCGAAATTTGTTTCGGCGACCGTTCATGCGCCGATTGGCCGCCTGTGCAGGCGGCAAGGTTTCGCGGCCTGCTGCCGCAGCGCCAGCCTATGCCGTTTGCTGCTTCTGTGCAGGAAACGGTGCTGGTGGGCCGCCATCCTCATCTCGGGCGTTGGGGGTGGGAGAGCGCTGCGGATGTGTCCATTGCCAGCGCCGCGCTCGATTGCGTGGGTTTGCAAGGATTCGCGTCCAGAGACTTGCGCGCGCTCTCAGGCGGCGAACAGCAGCGCGTGGCGCTGGCTATGCTGCTTGCGCAAACGCCGCGCCTTTTCTTGCTTGATGAACCGCTCAATCATCTCGATCTTCACCATCAGATCGCCGTGCTCGAATTGTTCCGGGCTCTCGCTGCTTGTGGGCGCGGCGTCGTCATGGCGCTCCACGATCTCGCGCTGGCGGCGCGCTACGCCGATATCATTATTATGCTCGACGGCGAGGGCGGCGTGGAGTTGGGGACATCCGGGGATGTGCTCACCGCCAGGTCGTTGAGCCGGGCGTTCGGGCATCCGCTGCGCCGTATCGAGGTGGACGGGCAGGCGGTTTTTCTGCCGGAGTGATTCGCTACTTCAAAAAGACCATTCCTCAGGTGGCGGTCGCAATGGGAGCATGCCCTGGAGTATGGGGTGAATGTGCCCGCCATTGCTGTGTATTCGCTGAATGATACGCCATGAAAATCCTGTTTGCCCAGGAGCTTAATCCTGTTTGCCCAGAGGTTGAACACTGTTTGCCCAGGGTTTTAATCCTGTTTACCCGGAGATTGAATTCTGTTTATCCAGAGCTTGAATTCTATTTATCCTGTTGTTGATCCTGTTTGCCCGGACGTACAATCCTGTTTGTCCAAACCTTGAGTGGGGGCGCCATGCAGGATGACGTCGCATTTTTTCCCCGTCGGCTCGCGCTGCGCATTGAAGAAGCCATGACCGACACGCCCGCCATTTTGTTGGTAGGGCCGCGCCAGTCGGGCAAGACTATGCTTGTCCGCCAGTTCGCTGGCGACGATATGCGCTATGTCACGCTGGATGACGGCCTTGCGCTGGATATAGCGCAGCACGATCCGGTGAGCCTGTTGCGCGGGCAGGCGAGAGTCATTATTGACGAAGTGCAGCGCGCGCCCGGTCTTTTGCTGGCCATCAAGAAAAGCATCGACGAAAATCGCAAGCCGGGGCGCTTTTTGCTGACGGGTTCCGCCAATGTGATGACGCTCCCCACGGTTGCCGATTCGTTGGCCGGGCGCATGGAAAGCCTCACCCTCTTGCCTTTGGCGCAAAGCGAAATGCGGCAAGGCGGCTTGAACTGGCTGGACTGCGTTTTTGCAGGCGAGTCTCCGGCGCCGCGCGAACTGTTGTTGGGCGATGCCCTGCGGGAAGCTGTGCTGCGGGGCGGTTATCCAGAAGCCGTTGCCCGCCCGGCCTTGCGCCGCCTTCAGTCCTGGGCGCGTGGCTATGCCGAGTCCATTTTGAAGCGCGATGTGCGGGAACTCGCCAGCATTGAAAGACTCGACCAGCTCCCCAGGTTTTTTCAGCTATTGGCCGAGAGCGCCGGGCAGTTGTGCAATTACACGCAAATCGGCGCTCCGGTCGGCATCAATTACAAAACCGCCGCGCGCTATACGGGTTTCATGGAGCAGGTTTTTTTGCTGAAGCGCGTGGAAGTCTGGTCGCGCAACCGCATGAGCCGCGTCGTCAAAACACCCAAGATGCAGTTCATGGATTCCGGTCTGCTTGCCGCGCATCTTGCGATCACACCGGCAATGCTCGCCGCCCGGCCTGCCCGGTTTGGCATGTTGTTGGAATCTTTTGTGTTCGGCGAACTCTTGAAGCATGCCAACACGGCGGAAGGCCGCTATCAAATCATGTTTTACCGTGACCACTACCTGAGAGAAGTGGATTTCGTCATCGAAAACGCTGCGGGACAGGTCATCGGCGTGGAGGTCAAGGCGGCGGCATCCCTGTCCATCAAGGATTTCGACGGCCTCAAGCATTTCGCTCAAATTGCTGGCGATGCTTTTTTGCGGGGAATCGTGTTGTACGACGGCGATGAAATGCGGTATGTGGGGGAAAATCTGCTGGCTATGCCGATGTCGTCATTGTGGGCTTGATCCGGTGTGCGGCAGGCTGCACTGCCGCGCTTTTCGATTTGCTACGGTCTCTTGTGCCTGCGACAATGACGGCTTTCCTACTCACACGCTACGCGCCATGTCCGATAGTTCCGCCAAGGATATCCCTTCCACTCTCCAGGACGAAAATCACATCGTTGCCGAACGGCGCGAGAAACTAGCGCAATGGCGCGCGGGGGGGCAGGCGTTTCCCAACGATTTCGCACGCGAAAATACTGCCGGCAAGCTTGATGAGCTTTACGGCGACAAGGACGCCGAGGCGCTGGAGGCTATGCCCGT
>JAIRWW010000178.1 GCA_031268685.1 Azoarcus sp. | reverse complement strand
GCGCCCGCAGCGGCAAAATGCGCCAGCAGACGCCAGCGCGCGGCAATGTGGCCGTGATCATCGACAAAACCGACGATGGCGACGCCCCCCCCCGCGAAGATCAGCGCCTGAACCAAGGGTATCGGCAGCAGCCCCGCATACCCGGCCACAGCCAGCGCGGCGGCAAAACTCGTCACGATGGCAATGCCGCCGCCGCGCGGCGTCGGTATCGTGTGCGAACTGCGCGCATTGGGAACATCCAGCAAACTCTGGCGCAAGGCGTAACGGCGCAACAACGCGGTAAGCGCGAGCGAGACTACCGCCGTCGTCGCCGCAAGCCACCACCACTGCATGAACGCTCCGCATTGCGCGATTTCCATGATCAAACGGATTCAGGCGCGGGAACGAGCGAGAAAATCCGCCGCCGTTCGCGCCAGCGCCTCACTGACCGAAAACGGCGGCGACCAGTCGAGCAAGCGACAGGTATGCCCGATGTCGATCTGTAAGGATGCGCACAGGCGGTCGACCACCGCTTGACGCCCAAGCAGACGCGCGCCGCCTTTCAGCAGCCAGACGGGCACGCGGATTGTTCGCGCCGGTTTACCGAGCGCCTCTCCGAGTTGGCGCAGCAAAGCCGGCATCGACAAATCCTCGCCGTCGCTCACGGGCAGAATCTGATTGGCGGCGCCTGGGTGCTCGATGCAGCGCGCCAGCAGATCGACGAGATTATCGAGCGCGACCAGACTGCGGCGGCTACCGGTTTCGACCAGCGGCATGGGCCGGCCGAGCGCGATCCACCGCATCAGACGCAGGAAGTTGGCCTTGACGCCAGGGCCATAGACCAGCGGCGGCCTGACGATGACAGTTTCCATGCCGCTGCCCGCGCCCGATGCGGTCAGGGCGCGTTCAGCTTCAAGTTTGGAGATGGCGTAAGGATCGGCGGGAACTGGGGCGGTGTCGGCGGTAAAAGGCTGGCCGGGCAGAGTCTGTTCGCCCCAGACCTTGGCCGTACTCACGAAAATGAACCGCCGCACATTGGCCTGCGCCGCCTGGCTGGCCAGACGCGCGCTGCCATCGACATTGCAGCGGCGGAACTCCCCGAGAGGATCGGCGGCGGTTTCTTTCATGATGTGCGCGCGGCCCGCGCAGTGGACGACGGTCTCGATACCGGCGAGCGCCTCCGTCCAGTCCGTGCCGCCATCGAGGCCGGTGAAATAAAAGACGCTGGCGCCGGGCAAATCCACAGGCAGCGGCGACCGGAGCGCCAGCCGCAAGCTGTGGCCGTCCGCAGCAAGCCGCGACGCCAGCGCCCTGCCAATGAAACCGCTGGCGCCGGTAAGAAGGATAGTATTCATGGGCAAAACCGCCGACGCTCTCATCGAACCGGGCAAAGCTGCCGACCAGCAGCAAGCTCGCCATCGGCTCCAACAGTTTCATCACGTCACGCTGTCATGTGCTTCCGGACGGGTTCAAGCAGCGCAACACATTTATGCGCAAGTATCTCATCGTCCGGAATGGCGGTCACGTCGACCAGCGGGAAGGGAGCGTTGTAAAGCCCTTCCGCCAAGCCTGGGCCGGCAGTCAGCGCCTGCCAGCATGAACGTTCCTCATATCCTGAGGTATTTCCTGGCCGGATCTCTGCCTTTTGATGAGCTGCAACTATTCAGCATCGGCGTGTTGCGCTTCGGGTTTGAAACCGTCCGGGCAAAAAGCTTTGCTGTCCTCTGGCCAGACAAGTTTGCCTGCGCCATAGCTTAATTCTTCCGCACCGCACTGGGTTTTGCGCACAGACAGGATGGGCCTCCCATTCAAGGCGTAAATGGCGCGCAGCAGAAACGTTTCGCTATCCGCCGCGAGCGAATAGGCAAAGATGACGTTCAGGCGTTTGTCTACTTCCAGTTTTACCCATTTGGGGCCGATCAATTCTTTGCCGCTCATGTCGAAAAGCGCCTCCGCGCCATGAGCAGTTGCGAGAAGGTATTGCTTGTCCCATGTCAGCGCTATTTTTCCATAGTCGCCAGGCTTCAATATTTCTTTTCCATCGGCGTCCACTATGCCGATAGAGGCGAGCGTATCCGAAAATTCCGGCGCATCGGGCGAGCTATAGAGAAACAGCTTGGGGGTGATCGCACTCAGCTGGCTGTATTTTGTATCGGGCGCAATGATTTCGATGCCCTGGTGGGTATCGAAAATGCCAAAAGCCATGGTCCAGTTTTCATCGACGATCCGGGCAACCGAAATGAATCCGGAAGGAGAATCGCCAAGCCATGCTGTGCTGGTTTCCGCCGCATCGTCGTATTCCGGGGTTTGGTCGATGCGCTTTCCGTCGCGGCCGATCAGGATATATTTGCCCGACGATCCATCGTCCTTGCGTTCATGAACGAAAGCTGCTGTTTCACCAAAAGGCAGACAGGCTGCAAACATGGGCCTGATGATGACTTTCCCGTACATGTCCATATAACCGCAGGGTGAATCGTCGCTTTCCCGGAAAGCGGCCAGCCCTTGGGAGGGCTTGTCGATCCAGTTGTACTCCGCGGGTATGGTGAGGTCGCCTTTTTCGTTGATGAGGCCGCGTTTGTTGAGACTCATGTCGGCAATAACGACGGCGAAGCCTTCCGAAAAATCGCCGATATCGATATAGCCGACCTGTTTTTGTTCGCCGCTTTTTGTGTCGATTATCCAATTTTCCCCGTCGCGCTCCGCCGGGATGAGTCCGTTCCGCTTTTGCAGGTTGCTTGCCACATCGCTCGTGTCGTATAGGGCTTCCGTGACGATTTTTCCATGCGCATCCATAATGCCGCGTTTTCCGTCGATTTCATAAGTGATACAGGCATCTTCGCCACTTGCATAGATGGCGTCGTACTGGGCTGTATGCACGATATTCCCCGCCGCGTCGATTATGCCGTAGAGCTTGCCTTCACGAAATGAAAAATAACCCGGCGTGAGTTTATCGATGAAGGGGGAAATCTCTGGGTGAAGCACTTCTTTTCCGTTCTTGTCGATGAGCTGCCAAAGGCCGTTTTTCCGCGCCCAAAGAGTATTTCGCCAATCGGCGGGGGAAAGCGCCTCGTAATCGTTTTCAGCGGAGACCAGAATCTCTCCCTTTTCACTGACGACGATGGTCTTGCCATTGACTTCGATTGGAATGGCAAAAGAGAGCGGCTCGGGATAATGCGCGGAAACGGCGGCCGGTTCCGGTGCTTTTTCGGGTGTGTTCGCAGCGGCATTATCATCCGGAGGAGGGGAATCTTTGCAAGCTAGCATTGAAAGTGCGACGGCCACTGGAACCAGGCTGCGCACAGAGCGGCTTGTAAGATGGACGGACATTCTGCGATCCCCCAGAAAAAATTGCTGCTCACTACCGCCGCGCTATCTCGACGCCGCGGCGGGCCAAGGCATCGGCCCTTTCGTTTTCGGCGTGGCCCGCATGCCCCTTGACCCAGAGCCACTCTATTTTGTGCTGCGCGGCAATTTCATCGAGCGCGCGCCAAAGATCGGAGTTTTTCACGGCTGTCTTGCCCGCTGTTATCCAGCCGCGCGCTTTCCAGCCGTGAATCCATTCCGAAATACCTTTTTGTACATACTGGCTGTCGGTATGTACTCTTACTGTCGTTTCGCGTTTGAGCTGTTCGAGAGCGCGAATTACAGCAAGCAGTTCCATGCGATTGTTGGTCGTTTGCGGTTCGCCGCCCCAAATCTCTTTTTCGTGCTCGCCGCTTTTCAGAATCGCGCCCCAGCCGCCTGGGCCGGGATTGCCGCTGCACGCACCGTCAGTATAAATGTCTACGGCTTTCATTTTTCTCCATGGAAGCTCTGGATAATTATTATCCGCTCGGTTTGAGCCTGTTGAAGCCATCGATTACATGGGGAATGCTTTTCGGCAGATCCAGAACGGATGGCGTTGTTCAGATCTCCCCCGGTTTCTTTGCCGGCACTGCCCGGAGGGCTGCCGAAATCGTTCAATCTGCGGGCGACGGGCGACAGGTTTTTGGCGCGGGCGTATTTTTCCCGCCATTGCGGCTGAATCAGGCGTGCGCCCGCTACGTGCTTGATGCCGTGCATGATCCAGGCCGCTCCGCACACTGGCCACCAAAGTCGGCCAATGCGGTCGAGCCACTTCCAGCGCGCCAGCCATTCGGTGCGATTCACCGCAGGCACGTAACAGCCGAATTGGCTGGACTGCACTTCGAAACCAAGCAGGATCAGCCAGTCGCGCACCCTCGGCGCGGAAAGATATTGCCCGCACCATGGCCATTGCCCGCCCGCCCGCCCGCAACGGCGGCGCAAGCCCCATAGGCGGTACGGATTGAAGCCGCAAATCACGATGCTGCCCTCGGGCACAAGCACACGCTCGACTTCGCGCAGCACATGATGCGGAGAAGCGGAGAATTCGAGCGTATGGGCAAGTACGACCAGGTCGAGGCTGGCGCTGGCGAACGGCAGCGCGGTTTCGCCGGCCAGCACCCGCGCGGTTCGCGCAGGCTCGCCGCCGGCCCACGGTATGCGCGCGGCACAGATGTGCAGCGGCATGCGGTTGGCCCGCAGCAAATCTTTGTCCGCAAGTCCGAGTTGGAGTGCGTTGTAGCCGAAGATGTCGGCAAGCATGGCATCCAGTTGCGCCTGTTCCCATTCAGCGAAATACCCGCCGAGCGGTGTTTGCAGCCACGCCCGC